>NZ_JBHWZP010000028.1:0-50122 GCF_042728395.1 Streptomyces sp. NPDC060205 | reverse complement strand
ACCCCCGGCGGGTGATCCCGCCCCACCGGGGAGACGATGAGGTGGAGGGCGCGGACGTACGCCGGCATGCGGCGCAGCGGACGGCACGGATGCCCGGTTCGGGCAGCCGGTGGAGGCGCTCGGTACAGGTGCGCGTGGCACGGGTGCTCGTAGGCACCGTCCGGACGGGTTCAGGAGGTTCGCGCCATGGCCATACCGATCGCCTTCACGGCCTCCCTGCCCCCCGCCGAGAGGGCGGCGTACGGCAGGGACGCGCGCAGGCGGGCCTCCCGTTCGTGTCACGGCTGGTTCGAGGCGGAGCAGGAACGGCCCGACCCCGTCGAGGTGATAGAGCGCCAGTCGCGGACACGGCTGCCCGAGCTGGTGCCGATCCGCTACGGACGCATGCTGGAGTCCCCGTTCCGCTTCTACCGGGGCGCCGCGTCGATCATGGCCGCCGACCTCGGACCCGTACCGAACTCCGGCCTGACCGTGCAGCTCTGCGGAGACGCCCATCTGCTCAACTTCCGGCTGCTGGCCTCGCCGGAACGGCACCTGGTCTTCGACATCAACGACTTCGACGAGACCCTCGCCGGACCCTTCGAATGGGACGTCAAGCGGCTGGCGGCCAGCTTCGCGATCGCCGCCCGGGCCAACGGTTTCTCCGTCACGAAGCAGGACCGCGTCGTAGCGGCCTGTGTACGGGCCTACCGGGACCGGATGCGCCAGTTCGCGGGCATGGGCACGCTCGACATCTGGTACGCGCAGGACGACGTCGACCGGATGCGTGAGCTGCTGGCCTCCTCGATGGACAAACGGGTCAGGCGCCGGACCGCCGACGCCTCGGAGCGGGCCAGGACACGCACACATCTCCAGGCCTTCGAGAAGCTCACCCGGGTCACGGCCGAGGGCAGGCGGATCACACCGGACCCACCGCTGATCACTCCGCTGCGGGATCTGCTCGCGGACACCTCCGAGGCCGACGAGGAGAAGGAGCTGCGGACCGTCGTGGACGGGTACGCGCGCACCCTGTCCTCCGAGCGACGGCACCTGCTGCGCCACTACCGGCTCGTGGACATGGCCCGAAAGGTGGTGGGCGTCGGCAGCGTCGGCACCCGCTGCTGGATCCTGCTGATGCTCGGCAGGGACGACGGGGATCCCCTGCTGCTGCAGGCCAAGGAGGCACAGGAGTCGGTCCTCGCCCCGCACACGAACGGCAACCACTACGACAACCAGGGGCGCCGCGTGGTGGCGGGACAGCGGCTGATCCAGACGACCAGTGACATCTTCCTCGGCTGGACGAACGTCGTCGGTCTCGACGGCCGGGGCCGGGACTTCTACGTACGGCAGCTGCGGGACTGGAAGGGCATCGCCCGGCCGGAGACCATGGACCCGGAGCTGCTGCGCCTGTTCGGGCAGCTGTGCGGTGCCTGTCTGGCGCGGGCGCACGCCCGTTCCGGCGATCCCGTGGCCATCGCCGCCTACCTGGGCGGGAGCGAGCGCTTCGACCGCGCGCTCACCGGGTTCGCGCAGGCCTACGCCGACCAGAACGAACGGGACTTCGAGGCGCTGGGCGCCGCCGTCCGCGCCGGCCGGGTCCGCGCCGAGAGTCTCTGAGAGCGTCCCGCCCGCGACGGCACCCCGAGCGCGCCGGTGTGTTCACGCGACGGTGTGCTCAATGGGTCAGGAAGAGCTTGAACGAGATGATCAGCAGGCCGAGGACCAGGTTCACCCCGGCGGTGACGGCCGTCAGACGCCGGGAGGCG
Organism: Streptomyces sp. NPDC060205; assembly: GCF_042728395.1. Classification (NCBI taxonomy): domain Bacteria; kingdom Bacillati; phylum Actinomycetota; class Actinomycetes; order Kitasatosporales; family Streptomycetaceae; genus Streptomyces; species Streptomyces sp. NPDC060205. Next base: position 48,377 of record NZ_JBHWZP010000028.1, on the reverse strand, counting down.
CCACCCCTTCGTGCCGCGACGGTGGACCAGCCCACCTGACCGGCCACGGCGACCGCGAGCGCGCACCACATGGTGGCCTCGATGCCCAGCCCCAGCAGGGGACTGACGGCCACGACGGCGGCCGGCGGGACGGCCGCCTCGACGATCGGCCACTCGTCGCGGCAGACGCCCAGAACGGCCTGGAGATCCAGCCTCCGCTGCGTCAGACGCGCCCCGAAGACCTGGGCGTGCACGTGCGCGATCCAGAACGCCACTCCGGTGAGCAGCAACAGCAGCACCAGCTCAAGTCGCGGGAACGAGCCGAGCGCGCCCGCTCCGATGATCACGGAGGCGGCGAGCATGGAGCCGTAGACGGCCCCGGTGCAGTCGGCCCGGGCCCGGCGCTCCGCGGTGCGCACCGCCCGGGACGTGGCCTGTCCGGTACCGGACATCTCGATCTCCCTTCGGGCGCCGGTTCCGCGTCCGCCCGGGTGCCCGTACCGCGGCCGTCCTGCCCCACGGCACGTGACGGGCCCGGACGGCGCCTCACCCTCCATGGGCGACCCCGGCAGCCGAACACCCGAACGCCACCCCCCGCTCAGCCGAAGGCGTCCATCTCCTTGTCGAGCGAGAGGGCGGCCGTGATGAGCGCCAGGTGCGTGAACGCCTGCGGGAAGTTGCCGAGCTGCTCGCCGGTCGAACCGATCTCCTCGGCGAACAGGCCCACGGGGTTGGCGTAGGTGAGCATCTTGTCGAACGCGTACCGGGCCGGCCCGAGCCGGCCCGCCTGCGCCAGCGCGTCCACGTACAGGAAGCTGCACAGGGAGAACGTGCCCTCGCTGCCGCGCAGTCCGTCCGGGGACGCCTGTGGGTCGTAGCGCTGGACGAGGCTGTCGGAGACGAGTTCCCCTTCCATCGCGTCGAGGGTCGACAGCCAGCGCGGGTCCCTCGGCCCGATGAAGCCCACGGAGGGCATGAGCAGCAGGGACGCGTCGAGCGTGGTGTCCTCGTAGTTCTGGACGAACGACCGGCGCCGGGTGTTCCAGCCGCGTTCCATCACCTGGCGCAGGATGGCGTCCCGCGCCATGGTCCACTCCGGGATGTCGGCGGGCCGGGCGAAGTCACGTGCCATCCGGATGCCCCGGTCGAAGGCGACCCAGCACATGAGACGGCTGTAGGTGAAGTCCTTCTGTCCGCCCCGTGTCTCCCAGATCCCCTCGTCGGGCCGGTCCCAGGCCTTGACCAGCCAGTCCAGCACCCCGGACAGGGCCAGCCAGCCGTCGTACGGCGGTGCGTTGCCGGCGCCCTGCACGGTGTGCGACAGAGCCAGGACCGCCTCCCCGTAGATGTCGAGCTGGAGCTGTCCCGCGGCGCCGTTGCCCGCGTACACCGGCGCCGATCCCCGGTACCCCTCGAAGTGGTCGAGCGCCACTTCCGGCAGCTCGGGGTCGCCGTCAACGCGGTACATGATCTGCAGGGGTTCGCCGCTGACCGTGCGGCCCGCCTTCACCCGGTCACCGAGCCAGCCGCGGAACGCGAGGGCCTCCTCGATGTGCCCGAGGCCCAGCAGGGCGCCGACCGACATCGAGCCGTCCCGCACCCAGGTGTAGCGGTAGTCCCAGTTGCGCCCGCCGCCGATCTGTTCGGGCAGCCCCATCGTGGGTGCAGCTACGGGTGCCCCGGTCGGCGCGTAGGTGAGCAGTTTCAGGGTGATGGCCGCCCGGTTCACCATGTCCTGCCAGCGTCCGCGGTAGTGACCGCGGCGCACCCACGCGTGCCAGAAGTCCCGGGTGCCCTCGAACGACGCCAGCACGTCCGACGCCGTCAGCGGTGGTACGGGGCTGTCGTCGGCGTCGCCCACCGTCAGGACGAGCGCGGCGAAGTCCCCCTCGTTCATGGTCAGTTCACTGCGCGCATCGTCGCCGTCGCCGCTCCACCGCACCGGGCCGACGCTCTGCACGACGGCCTGCGCGCCGGGGGCGTCGAAGCGTACGGTGTCCTCGCCGAGGCCGAGACGGTGTCCGGCGCGGCCGTAGTCGAAGCGGGGCCGGCACTCCAGCGAGAAGCGGACCCGGCCGCGCGTCACCCGCAGGATCCTGACGAGCCGGTGCCTGCCCGCCGCGCGCTCGGGGCGCTCCACGGGCATGAAGTCGACCACTTCGCCCACGCCCGACTCCGTCAGGAAACGCGTCACGAGGATCGCGGTGTCCTGGAGGTAGATCTGCACGGGCGGCTGCGCGGTCTCGGCGGACACGGTGAAGTGCCCGCCGCGCTCGTGGTCGAGAAGCGAGGCGAACACACTGGGCGAGTCGAACCTGGGCGCGCACAGCCAGTCGACCGTGCCGTCGGAGGAGACCAGCGCGGCGGTCTGCAGATCACCGACCAGTCCGTGGTCGGCGATGGGGGGATAACGTCGCATGCCCGGCACTCCCTCCGGCAGAAGCGCCCCCGGGCACCACATGTCCCGGCACGATGCCACGCCCTGCCACGGGCCAACATCGCCGCCCCACACCGAGGAAACCTCCCCCACGACGGGTGAGATCCCCACGACAGCGGACCGTTCCCGAGAGGCCCGGCCTCCGTCAGGCCCGCAGGGACCTACACACCGAAGCCCCGTCAGGGCCGCAGGGAATCACGCACCGGAGCCCTCCCCCAGGGGGCGCGGGGACCTACGCCTCGGAGCCCCCTCAGACCCGCAGACAACTACGCACCGAAGCCCCTTCAAGGCCGCAGACACCTATGCACCGAAGCACCCGCGGGCTGCGCAGGGAGCCGCGCACCCAAGCCCCCACAGGCCCGCAGGGAACCGCGCACCGGAGCCCCCCAGGGGCGCGGGGAACTGCGCACCGGGGGCCCGGGGGCGGAGCCCCCGATTCAGTGACAGCACCCCCCTGGAGCCGCAGGAACAGACTCGGGGGCCCGGGGGCAGCGCCCCCGGAAAAGCAGCGGGAGGCCCTCAAGAAAAGAGGACCTCCAGATCCGGCTTCTTGTCGCCGAACAACCCATCCCGCTCCCCCAACGCCGCCAACTTCTCCAGCGACGCCATGTCCACCCCCACCGGCCACCCGGGCAACGTGAGCTTAGCCAGCACATCCCCCTCGATCTTGGTGTAGGTGGTGAGGACCTGACGGGCCTCGTCGGGATGGTCGCCGGCGTACTTGAGCGACTCGGTCATCGCCGCGGCGAACCGCTTCACCAGCCCCGGATCCCGCTTCACCAGCTCGGCCGAGGTGAAGTACGTCGCCACGGTGAGCTTCGGGTCCGTCTCGGCGAACGGGGACGCCACCACACGGGCTCCCTGCGCCTTGGCGATCGTCATGGCGGGTTCCCCCATCCACGCGGCGTCCACCCGCCCGTCGTCCAGCGCCGCCGGCATCTGGTCGAACGGAATCTCCACGAACTCGACCTCGGACGGGTCGCCGCCGTCCGCCCGGACCGATTCACGCACCGTGGTGTCCCCGATGTTCTGCAGGGTGTTCACCGCGACCGTGTGCCCGGCGAGGTCCGCGGCCGATTTGATCGGACTGTCCTTGCTGACACCCACCCCGGTGACGTCACCGCCGACCTTGCCGTTGGACGCCGCGCCGTTCACCACCGATCTGACCGGGACCCCCTTGACCTGCGCGACCATCAGCGACGTGGTGTTGCTGAACCCGAACTGGAACTGGCCGCTGACCACTCCGGGAATGATCGCCGCGCCGCCCTGGGCGCTCACCATCTCCAGTTCGATCCCCCGGCTGCGGAAGAATCCCTTCTTCTGCCCCAGATAGAGCGGGGCCACGTCGACGATCGGAATGATGCCGACCTTGACCCGGGTGGTCCTGTTCCCGCCCGAGGACGACGCACCGTCGGCCTCCGGGTCGGAAGAGCCGCATCCGGCCGCGGCGACGATCGTGGTCAGCACGGCGACAAGCCCGAGAACGCGCCTTCGCATGGGCTCCTCCTGCAGCTCGGTGCTACGGCTCGGCCTATGTTGTGCATTTTCGTGACGGCAGGAATCTACAGGCCTAGTTTCACGCTGTCAGCACTCAGGACAAGGGCAGCCGCGTACGCCGAGGGGCCCGGCAGGCACCGAAGATCCCTTGAGCGTGCCCCGCGTTTTCACGCGACCACCGCACCTCGCTTTCACTGTCCACTTCTTTCGATGCGAATGATCCGGCCGTTCGGAGGTACGTCCTGGAATTCTCGAACGGCCGCGTTTGGACCGGCTCTCTCCGGTCAGCCGTAACAGTGGATCGCACGGACGAAGCACAAGTGAGGACGTGAATCGCAGTGGCCGAGAACGAGAAGGCGAAGGCGAAGACCGAGCAGGCCAAGGGCAAGGTCAAGGAGACCCTGGGCAAGGCTGTCGGCAACGAGCGGCTGACCGCCGAGGGCAAGGCGGAGCAGTCCAAGGGAGACGCCCGCCAGGCCAAGGAAAAGACCAAGGACGTATTCCGGCATTGAGGATCACCTAATGCGGAGGGCCCGTCGCACGCTCTTGCGGCGGGCCTGCTTCTTTTTCAGGCGAAGGAGCAAGAAATGCTCAGGGAGCACCGGACGCCCGTCACCGGCCCGGCGGCCGTCCCGCCCCGGCCCACCCCCTCCGGACCCCGTAATCCGGCCGAGGTGCGCGAAGAGGTGAGGTACGCGCTCGCGGAGGCCCGGCGGTCCCGGCGGCGCGAGGCCCTCGAAGGTGACGAGATCATCGGCGACGCCCTGCTCGTCGCCTCCGAGCTGACGACCAACGCGATGCTGCACGGCGGCGGTGTCACCGGCTTCGAGGTGACATTGGACGACCAGGACGTACGTCTGTCGGTGAGCGACCGCAGCCAGGAGTTCCCCAGGCCGGCGGAACACATCGACGAGCGGGGCTTCATGCGGCCCGGCGGCCACGGCTGGCCGATCGTCTGCCGTCTCGCCCGGGACATCACCATCTCGGAACTCAGGACCGGTGGCAAGCGCATCACCGCCGTGGTACCGCTCAGGCGCCGATAGAGCCGGCCCGGCTCTGCCCTGCCTGTCCGGGGCCACGCACGGCGGACCGGCCGCACCCGGGGGTACAGCCGGTCCTCGGACACAGGCGGAAGCCGCCCATGGGGGGGGCGGATCCTCACGCCGCGGATCCCGACGGGAAGCCGCCCGCGGGAGTCACTTCTTGAGCACCCGAGCGCCCGCGGGAGTCACTTCTTGAGGATGCCGCGTACGTTGTCGACGGATCCGCAGCCGGACGACAGATGGTGCGCCCGCTCCTTGAGGAAGTCCGCGCCCAGCTCTTCGCGGCGCTCCATGGCGACGTTCTCCCGCGCTCCGTTGAGGATGGTCCGCTCCTCCTCGTCGGTGTGGTGCGCGATGGCCTCCACCAGCTCTTCGAGCTTCTCGTCCCAGTCGTCGGAGCCGACCTCGTCGACCTCCAGGAGGGCGAGCAGTGCCTTGTTGCCCTCCTCGTGCTCCTCCTCGCCGTGCTCCACTTCCTCGTCGTCGATGTCCTTGTACCGCTTGAGGGCGGGGTAGACCTTGGTCTCCTCCGCGAGCGCGTGCGCGATCAGGAGGTCGGCGAACTCCGCCAGCGCGGACGCGCGGTCCGCCTCGACACTGCGCATCTGCCGGAAGAGGTCCTCCATCTTCCGGTGGTCCGCGAGTATGAGTTCGACGACGTCTCGTGTCTCAGGCATGGGTGCGGTGGGCCTTCCTCGCTGGAAATACAGTCCAGCGACACGTGTGCCCCCGCGATCGGGGAAAAAGCACCCGCAGGAAAGCCCCCGGAGAAAAACACCGGGGGGTCAGTGTCCTGGCGGGCGCACCCGGCGTCAGGCGGTGAGGGCCTGCCGGGGCACCTGCGCAGCCGTCGCCGGGGCGCGCACCACGGAACGCACCGCGGGGCGCGCGGCGGGCCGCACCGGGTACGTCGTCTTCGAGGGGTCGATCACCGGGTCGCCCAGGACGAGCCGGCCCGCCTCGTGCAGCGCGTCGCACTCGTCCGTGGGCAGCGCCACGTAACAGCCCGTGGCCGCCTGCCAGTAGCCGTACCGGCGGCGGCCGTTGGCGTGCACGGTCAGGCAGACGGGGACCCGCTGAACCGTGATCAGCCGCAGCACCTCGGAACCGCCGGCGCCGAGCGGCGCGGGCGTGCGCGGGACGGGCCGCAGCAGGGTCAGCGGCGCTCCGTCCGAGGCTCGCGGCACGGCACGGCGGCGGGGAGTGGTCGTCATGTGCGGGCGGCCTTTCGACGGACGGGTTCGATCGCGTATCGCCTGGAGCGATAACGTCCTCGCTGCTCGGCATTCTTCCTCAGGGCACTGACATCGCGGGGTGCGGCCGCTCCGGGCCACTCCCTGGGGCCGCACCTCACCGGCGGCCGGGCGGCGGGGGCGCATGATGTGCGCGGCCTTCCAGCTCGCCCTGGACGAAGGGGTCGTCGGCGCTGTCGTACGCCCCGGCGTGATCGAAGAGCGCCTGGGTGATGCGCTCCCACTCGTCGGCCTCCGCCTGCGCGATCAACGCGTCCCGGCCGGTGCGCGAACCGTCCTCGGCCGCCTCGCGGGCGTCCTCCCACGCGGTCTTCGCCTCGTGGTGCCGCATTCCCTGCGCGGACCGCCGTACCCGTTCCCAGGCATCACGTTCGTCCTGGGTCGGCTCCACCACCTCGTCGCTCGTGTCGTCGACGAGACCGGACGCTCGGTCCTGCTGCGGGCTCACTGCTCCACCTCGCTGGGGTACGGCACGGTAAAACCGCCTTCCGCAGTCCCGTCTGCCCCCGCCACGGAAGCCGACACCTGTCCATGATGACGAGCCAATACGTCAGCAAGTTCCCCGGTCCTGGGCGGTGAGGCCCGCGCGCCGCGCGCCGCGGACATCCCCCTGCGCGCCGCCCGCGCTACGCGGTGTTGTCCCGCGAGGTGCGGCTGCGGATGCGGCGCCGCAGGGCGCGTCGCTCGGCCTCACTCTTACCGCCCCAGACACCGATGCTCTGGCCCGTGTCGAGCGCCCAGTTCAGACACTCGTCGCGCACGGGACAGCGCCGGCAGACGGACTTCGCGTCCTCGATCTGCACCAGCGCGGGGCCCGTGCTGCCGATGGGGAAGAAGAGGTCGGGATCGACGGTGCGGCATTCCGCGTACTCGCGCCAGCCCTCCATGGGGGGCCTCCTTCGGTCGCAGTGATGTTGTTCACGGGTTCGGTCCCCCCTCGGGTCACCAGGTACCGCCCGGGTGAAACAGGGTGTCTTGTGGGACAGTGCTGCCCGGACCTCCGCACGGCGCCGGCGATCTCGTACCGGACGTACCGAAAGGCCAGGCCCGGCGCGATGCGGACGCCCGGGTGGCAGGATGGGCCTTCACGAAGCATCCCGGGATGCTTCACCAAAAGAGCAGGTGACGCATGTCAGAGGTGTCGGGCGAGGTCTGGGAGCAGTTCGCGATCGCCGTGGCGGAGATGGCGCGGGATCTGCTGGCGCAGGACTCCGCGCAGGGCACCCTGGACAGGGTCGCGGAGCATGCGAAGGTCCTGATCGACGGGTGCGACGAGGCCGGCATCCTCACGGTGCGGCAGGGCGAGGTGCACGCACTGGCGGCCACGAGCGACGTGGTCCGCCGGTCGGACCGGATGCAGCAGGACCTTCAGGAGGGTCCGTGCTTCGACGCGGTGACCGACCGGGAGCAGATCTACGCCATCGAGGACCTGCGGGAGCCGAACAAGAAGTGGCCCCGCTTCGCCCCCGAGCTGAGGAAGCTGGGCATGGGAAGCATGATGGGCTTCCTCCTGTTCACCGAGGACGACAACCTCGGCGCCCTGAACGTGTACTCGCACAAGCCGGACGCCTTCGACGAGACCGCCCGGCGCGCCGGCTGGATCCTCGCCTCCCACGCGGCCGTGGCGTTCTCCGCGGCCCGTACGCATCAGCAGCTGAGCCACGCCATGGAGACCCGGCACGAGATCGGCGAGGCCATGGGCATCCTGATGGAACGCTACGGACTGAGCGAGGACTCGGCGTTCAAGGTACTCAGGAAGACGTCGCAGGACCGCAACGTGAAACTGCGCGAGATCGCCCGCCAGATCTGCCGAACCGGCGAGAAGCCCTCCTGACACCGGACCGGGCCGGCGATCCGGCCGGCCCTGCCGACCCGACCCCACCACCCGGTCCGTCGGCCCCGTCCGTCCCGCCGGCCCTGCCCGTCCCGTCCCTCACAGGAAGCGGCGGATGGGGATGACGGCCGCCTCCCGGGCCCGCTGTACGACGGAGCGTCGCTTCCAGCGGCCCTTCTCGATCAGGGTGCTGGCGGTCAGGTCCTCGTCGAAGTGGGCGTCGAGGGTCGAGGTGAACTCCTCGTCGAGCACGGCGAGCATGATCTCCTCGTCGTGGTCGAGCGAGCGGCGGTTGAAGTTGGTCGAGCCGACCAGCGAGGCGACCTTGTCCACGGTGATGACCTTGGCGTGCATCATCGTCGGCTGGTACTGGTGGATCTTCACACCGCAGGCGGTGAGGTCCTCGTAGTAGTGCTGGCCGGCCAGCTGGCAGACCCGCTTGTCCGTGTGCGGGCCGGGCAGCAGGATCTCCACCCGTACGCCCCGGCGGGCCGCGGCGCACAGCAGCTCGACGAAGAACGCGTCCGGCGAGAAGTAGGCGGTGGCCAGCCGGAAGCGCTCCTCGGCCGACTCCAGCATCACCCGGAGCAGGGTCTGCATGTCCTGCCAGCCGAAGCTGGCCGAGCCGCGCACCACCTGCACCACGGCCCCGCCCTCGGGGGTGTGCGCGACGAACCGGTCACGGTCGTCGAAGAGTTCCTCGTGGCACTCGGCCCAGTTCTGGGCGAACGCGGCGGCGATACCGTCCACGGCCGGTCCGCGGACCTCGGCATGGGTGTCACGCCACTCGCGCTCGTTGCGCGCGTCGCCGCACCACTCCTCCGCGATCCCCACCCCGCCGGTGAACGCGGTCCGTTCGTCGACGACGAGAACCTTGCGGTGACACCGGTGGTTCTGCTTGAGCGGGGACAGGGCGAGCGGCTTGCGGAACCACGCCACCTGCACGCCGGCCTCTTCCATGGCCGCCAGCAGGTCCTTCTCGATCAGCCTGCTGCCGAACCCGTCGAGCAGCAGGCGCACCCGCACACCGTCCCGGGCCCGTTCCGCGAGCGCCTGCGCGAACTCGCGGGCGATGTCGCCCTTCCAGTACACGAAGGTCATCATGTCCACGGTGTGCTCGGCGGACCTGATGCCCGCCAGCATCGCGGCGAAGATCTCGTCGCCGTTGCGCAGAGCCGTGAGGGAGTTGCCCTCGGTCGCCGCGATGCCGATGAGTCTCTCCAGTCGGCGCCGTATCCGTTCCGCGCGCTGCGCGTACTCCGGCGACGACCATGTCCCGGAAGCGCGGAGCTCCTTCTCGGGCTTGTCCTGCGTGTCCCGCAGGCCTTTCGTGTCGGACTGGTCCTGCGTAAGCGGCTGGTCCTGCGTACGCGACTGGTCCTGCGTACCTGGCTGGTCCTGCGTACTGGTCATGGCATCACCCGGCCGGCACAGGGAGGAGACAGGAGGGTGCGCGCTGCCCGGTCCGGCACGGGCGCGGCGAGCAGACTGTACTCCGGCACCCTGGGTGCGCAGGGAGGGACGTCTTCGTAATTGACCGGGGTTGAGCAGACATGCTCTGGAGCAAGCCGGGCAGGAGACGACCAACTTGCTTTCTAGTTAAGGCGGCACCGTGACTACCTCTGTGAACACCCGCGAGGCATCTGACTGCAGCACGGGCGTGCAGGAGGCCGCGGGCGACCTGCCGTGGATCGAGGACGGGGGCAAGGTCGCTCCCAAGGACGCGCGGGTGCTGTCCCGGCTCTTCCTCGACCGGCTGCAGGAGCTGGAAGAGGGCACCCACGAATACCAGTACGCCCGCAACACCTTGATCGAGATGAACCTGTCCCTGGTCAGCTTCGCGGCCCGCCGGTTCCGCAACCGGGGCAGCGGTGACATGGAGGACGTCATCCAGGTCGGCACGATCGGCCTGATCAAGGCGATCGACCGCTTCGACCTGTCGCGCGAGGTCGAGTTCACCTCCTTCGCGATCCCTTACATCGTCGGTGAGATCAAGCGCTTCTTCCGGGACACCACCTGGGCCGTGCACGTCCCGCGGCGCCTTCAGGAGCTGCGTGTCTCCCTCGCCAAGAGCAAGGAGGCCCTTGCCGCCACGCTGAACCGCCCGCCGACGGTCAAGGAGCTCGCCGTCCATCTGGACCTGAGCGAGGAAGAGGTTATAGAGGGCCTGGTCGCCGCCAACGGCTACGTGGCCGGCTCCATCGACACCCCCGGTGGCGACGACGACTCGACCGACGGCGGTCCGAAGTACGCGGACACCCTGGGCGAGGACGACCCGGCGATGGACCTGTTCGAGGACCTGCACACGCTCGCGCCCCTGCTGCAGCAGCTCGACGAACGGGAGCGGACCATCATCGAGATGCGCTTCGGCCGCGAGATGACGCAGGCCGAGATCGGCCGCGAGCTGAACCTCTCCCAGATGCACATCTCCCGTCTGCTGACGCGCACGCTGAGCCGGCTCCGCGCCGGACTGCTCGCCGCCTGACAGGAACGACCTGACAGGAACGACACGTTGCCGGAACGAAAGGACGAGCAAGGCCGTGAGTGACGAGCAGGACCCGCTCCGGGAGTCGGCCGCGCCGATCGTGACCGAGCCCGTGCCGGACCTCCAGCTGCAGATGTTGGTGCGGCTGGTCGGTCAGGACCCGCAGGCGGCGCTGCCGATCACCCTGTTCGTCGGGGGTGGTCTCCTCTACGGCGACCTCATCTCGCACAAGGCGTGGAAGACCGACTGGGCGCGCAGCCTGCGCAGTGTCGACGGACCCGGCGCACAGCTCCTTGAGCGGTTCCCCGAGCAGGTGGACGAGGCGGTCTCCGACAAACAGGGGCGTCCGGTCCCGCAGCGGCTGCCGCAGTGGATCCATCTGCGCGACGCCACCAGTGCCGTCGCGGCGGGCGGCCCTGTCGTGATGCCCCTGTGGCGGGGGCGGCTCACGGACGTCTCCGGATGGTCCCTGGGCAAGCCCGACAGCTCCCTCGGCGAGACAGAGGACAGCCGCCTCTGACGTACGGGGACAACCGCGTCCGGCGTACGGAGGACAACCGCCTCTGATGTACCGGGCGAACGACAGGACGTACAGGGGACGTACAGGGGACAGGCAGGGGACGGACAAGCAGGTCCCCCGGGCCTCAGCCGCCGTTTCTTCGCGCGCGCCCCGGGCCCGAGGTGCGCAGCGCGCCGACCGACTTCAGCAGCCGGTCCGCGGGCTCCCTCAGCTTCGGATGGGCCAGCACCGTGTTCCGCAGGCCGCGCACCGGCCGGCGCCAGAGCCGGTGTGCCGTCGCCACCGGGTGGGGACGCGTCACGAAGCCCTCCCCCACCCGCAGCTCCCGGGTCTTGAGCCAGTCCTTGTACTCCTTGTCGCCACGGCCCAGGTCCAGGACCCGCACACCCTCGCGGCCCGCGGCCTCCGCCATCCTGAGGTGCATGATCAGCCCGGGTGAGTAGTAGCGCAGTCCGGGGTCGTACGCGGTGAACCAGGCCGCGAACACCGTGCGCGACCTGGGGCCGAAGTGTGCGGCCACCGGCCGGTCGCCGGCGTACACCACGGACAGGACGCCGGTGAAGTGCTCCTCACGGACCTGGAACAGGTGCTCCACCGCGTCGACGATCCAGGGGCGCGCGAAGCGGTCCATGCGGGACGTCCTGCGGTACTGGGCGGACTTCCACCCCATGAGGGTGCGCAGCATCGCGGGATCGCGCTCGTCGAAGACGAACCGCAGCTCCCCCAGGTCGCGTCCCAGGCGGCGTTCCTTCTTCAGCGTCGTCTTCGCCAGTCCCGGGTACGCGCCGCGCAGCCACTCCGCATAGCTGCCGTCACCGACCTTCAGGTCGACGACCGGTGACGCGAACGTCCCCGTGACATAGGGGGTGAATGGTTTCTGCTCCTCGACGAGGTGGTCGAACTCGAAGACGGACAGGCCACAGGCCCGCAGCAGTTCACGGGGGTCCCAGGTGACTCCCGGCCGGTGCACGAGGGCCTGGCAGTCGGACAGCCCGAGCCCGATGGCCCGCCCCACCCCGAAGGAGTTCCGCTCGTACGGGAGGAAGCCCACGGCCTCTTCGCCCTCGTACAGGACCGCCACCCGTGCCCCGCCGCGGTAGGTGCCGATGCCGGCCGCGAACTCAGGGGACAGAAAGGGGTTGGCGTAGTCGGGTGACGCGTCAGCCGCCCGGTGCCAGTCCCGGCGCAGGGACGCGCTCAGGGACTCGGGTCTGTGGATTCTTATGTCCGCCTCGGTGGATCGCATGGCCGATCGCCCCCCATTCCCCCTGGGCGCGACGCCCGCGCCCCCGGCACCTCTTCGACCGATGGCCGACGGCCGACGACCGACAACCGGGTCCGAGGTGTCCGTAGGGCCCAAACGTCGCGAAACAGTACGCAGACTGTCAAGAGTGTCGGTCGTAACGAAAAAGGTGTGAGTCGGGTGCACCGGTTGGTCGGTCCGTAAAGTCACCTTGAAGGTTGAATTCGAGACATGGCTTCGCAGGGGTGGTCAGGTGTCTCTCGCACACCTCGCCGCCTGCGCCTTTGCGGCCCGCGGCAGTGTGCCAGAAGCCATGGAACTGCGGGGACGGTCCTGACAACTTCGGGATCATGGCCTGATGATGCGAGTAGCATCCGGCCCCAGCACCACACGATGACGAGGAAAGGTAACTGCCATGTCCGAAGTCGAATCGGCCGCCACGGAGCTCAAGTCCCAGTACGCCGCCCAGGTGTCTGCGGACCTCGAACGCAACACCAAGGAGCAGGAACGTATCGGCGCCGAAGTGGAGGCGCTCCAGGAGCAGTTGAGTGCTCTGCAGCACGACCAGACCCTGCTCGCCGAGTTGCAGCGGGCGCTGGGTGGTGACCAGGCCGCCGCGGACGCCAAGGGTGGCTCGGCGCCCGCGGCTTCGGTGCCGCGTCAGGCCACGGCCACGGCGGGCGGGCGCAAGAAGGCCACCACCGCGAAGCCGGCCGCCAAGCCGGCTGCCACGAAGGCCGCCACCAAGTCGGCCTCGAAGTCGGCCGCTTCGAAGACACCTGCAGTGAAGACCGCCGCAGCAAAGCCCGCGGCTGCGAAGTCCACCGCCTCGAAGACCGCCGCCGCGAAGCCCGGTACCAAGTCCGTCGCGGCCGAGTCAGGTGCCGCGAAGACCGCCGCCGCGAAGCCCACGCTCGTCGAGCTCATCCGTGAGCACCTCGGCCGGCAGTCCGAGCCGCGCTCGTCCGCGGAGGTCGCCACCGCACTGGCGCAGGCCCACCCGGAGCGCGAGATCAAGCCCAAGGTCGTACGCACCACGGTGGAAGGGCTCGTCGCCAAGGGTCAGGTCCAGCGCAGCAAGCAGGGGTCGTCCGTCTTCTACACGACGTCCAAGGCCGCGCCGGCCGACGCCACCGCGGAGCAGGCCCCCGCTCCGCAGACCACCGCCTGACCCCCGCCCCGGCGCCCGCCCGGCCGACGGGGCGCGGTGACCCCGCCGGCCAGTGGCTGCCGGTCGACGTACAGCTGTCCATGACGGATAGTCAGGCAACGGCGCAGGTGGTGCCGTTGAGGGTGAACGCGGTCGGGGCGGGGTTCGTGGTGCCCTTGTTCGCGGTGAAGCCGACGGCGACCGATCCGCCCGCGGGGATGGTGGCGGTGTACGAGGCGTTGGCCACACTCACCGAGGCGCCGCTCTGGGTCGGGGTACCGCCCCACATGTTGGAGACCGTCTGGCCGCCTGCGAAAGCGAAGACCAGCTTCCAGCCGCTGATCGCGGCGGTGCCCGTGTTGCGGAGGGTGATCTCGCCCTGGAAGCCGCCCGGCCACTCGTTGCTGACGCGGTAGCCGACGGAGCAGCTCGTACCGGGTGTGCTGCCGCCGTCCGCGGTGGTGACACTCACCGTGGCCGAGCGGGCCGAGCGGTTCCCGGCCGCGTCCCGTGCGTAGACGGCGAAGGTGTACGCCGTGTTCGCGGTGAGCCCGGTCACGGTGGTGGTGTTGGTGGTGGCCGCGGCGACCGTGGTCTCGCTGCTTCCGCTGACCCGTACGACGTCGTAGGCGGTGACACCCACGTTGTCGGTGGCGGCGGTCCAGGTGAGGGTCACCGAGGTGGCCGCCACGGCGGAGGCACCCGGGGTGCCCGGCGCGGTCGGGGCCTGGGTGTCACCCGGGGTGCCGCCGCCGTAGATGGTGGCTTCCTCGGAGGTCTGGGCGATGCCGTTGGCGCCGTTGAAGATGCGCTGACCCCAGGAGCTGAGCTGTGCGGGGTCGAAACCGATCGTGAGGTCCAGGATGGGATCGGTGTTGCCGCTCCAGGACCAGGCGAGGTAGCCGAGGCGCAACTGCTGCGCCGTGGCCATCATGGTGTCCTCGTCCGGATCGCCGTACTGGTCGGCCGGACCGCCGAACTCGCCGATGAGGATGGGGAGTTTCGCGGTGACGAACGCGTTCAGGTAGTCGGTGATCTCCGCCGCGGTGTCGAAGACGCTGTACATGTGGATCGAGAAGATGAGGTTGCCGGTGGTGTCGGCGTCGTAGACGGCCTGGGCGTTGGCCCGCATGACTCCTTGCCAGTCCTGGCCCCAGTTGGGCGCGTCCACCATGATGGTGTGCTCGAATCCGGCGGCGCGCAGCTTCTTGACGGCGGCGATCGTGGGATCGGTCCAGCCCGCGGGGTCGGTGTTGCCCCAGGGCTCGTTGCCGATGTTGACGATGACGTAGTTCTCCTGGCCGGTGAGTACGCTCTTGAGGCCGATCCAGTAGTCGGCCGCGTGGTCGAGCGTGCCCGCCGCCGCGTCCTCGCCGTAACCGGTGGTGTCGTGCACCTCCAGTACGCAGATCAGCCGGTTGGCCTTGCACTGGGCGATGACGGCGGCCACGTCCTCAGGACTGTTCTTGCTCCAGCGGTGGCCGTCGGACAGGACGACGCGCACGGAGTTGGCTCCGAGCGCCTTGATGTCGGCCAGCGACTGGGTCTCGCCCGGGTACCAGGTGTGGGCGTGATTGACGCCGCGCATGACGAAATCGTTGCCGTTGCCTTCGAGCAGGCGGCCGTTGTCGACATGGAGGCCGGTCGCGAGGGCGCCCGGGGACGCGCCGGGCGGGTCACCCGGCAACTGGGCGTGTGCGGCGGTCGGGACGAGCGCGCCGAGGACGACGAGCCCGAGCAGGGCGGCCAGCCCGGCGAGGAACGTGCTGACGAGGTTCTTCCGTGTCGTGCTTCTTGTTCTTCTCACTGCGACTCCAGAAAGTGAGCGTCAAGAAACGGGGATTGCGGGAAAGTGGGAGCGCTCCCATACAGTCACCTTGCCAGGGGCACGTCAAGACTTGGCGCATGCTCCGCCGCGTAACGGATGTGCCGGAGGGGGCCTGCGGGAGGCCCCCTCCATGACGCGTCAGGACCCGGCGGCTCCGGGGACCCCGGTGTCGAAGGGCACGGACGTGTGCTGATGGACGATCAGCCAGCGATCACCCGTCAGCCGGTAGCCGGTGGTCACTCGCGCCGTGGTGTCCAGTGCCTGGCCGCCGGCCAGCGTGGCCCGCATCCGGACGAGCGCGTGGCTGAAGGCGATGCTCTCGTCGACCCGCACGCGGAATTCGAGCACCTCGCGCTCCACCGGCCCGGACAGCGCCGCGAACCAGACCTCCTCGGCCTTGCGGAGGGCGTCGACCCCGCGCTGCTCAAGACCGCTCACCGGGTGGAACACCTCCACGTCCGGCGCGTAACAGGCCATCGCCCGGTCGAAGTCCCGCTCCCGCCCGGCGGCCGTCAGTTCCGCGTCGAGCCGGCGGATCTCCCCCTCGGCGTCCTCGTCGTCCCAGAACGCGCGCACCTCCATGGCCCCGAGGGCCGCCACCGGATGCTTCGCGGCGGCCGCCACAGCCTCCTCCAGGCTGTCGCACTCAAGGATGTCGTACCCGGCGACGTACTCCTTCGTCTCCGCGAACGGCCCGTCGGTGCGCAGCACTTCGCCCTCGCGCACGCGCACGGTCACCGCGTCGGCCGGGGGCCGCAGCCGGTGGCCGTGCAGCCGTACACCGGTGCGCACGCTCAGCTCCTCCACCCATGGTTCGACGGGTGCCGTCCCCGTGGCGTCGGCGGTGTCGTCGCCGCAGACGAGCAACATGTACTTCATGGTTCCTCCCGGTGTTCCTGAGACCTTTTGCCTCCCCGACGAACCGGGGTGAGCCGAGTCGACACTTCCGCAGCATCTCTTACGAACCGGCGCGCGCCGCGTGACCACTCTCACGCCCCCCGGGGGCCGCTTGTCACCACCCCTGTACGCGCACTACTGTCACGACGCCTTGGTGCTCGGGAAATCGGTGTGATGCCGGTGCGGCCCTCGCCACTGTGATCGGGAAGTCCGGCTCCGGCCCTCACGGGCAGCCACTGGGTCCTCGGACCCGGGAAGGCGGAGCACGGGTGGTGTTACCCGTAAGCCAGGAGACCGGCCAAGGCGCGTCAACCATCCACGAGGTGCTGGAGAGGGTCTGCTGAGCCATGCACATAGCCGAGGGTTTCCTTCCTCCGGCGCACGCGGTCGCCTGGGGCGTCGCGTCGGCGCCGTTCGTCGTCCACGGAGTCCGGTCGCTCACCCGTGAGGTCAGAGAACATCCCGAGAGCACGCTCCTCATCGGCGCGTCGGGGGCCTTCACCTTCGTCCTCTCCGCACTGAAACTGCCGTCGGTGACCGGCAGCTGCTCGCATCCGACCGGCACCGGCCTGGGCGCCATCCTGTTCCGGCCGCCGATCATGGCGGTCCTGGGCACCATCACCCTGCTCTTCCAGGCACTGCTGCTCGCGCACGGCGGACTGACCACGCTGGGCGCCAACGTCTTCTCGATGGCGATCGTCGGCCCGTGGGCCGGCTACGCGGTCTACCGGCTGCTGCGGCGGTTCGACGTGCCGCTGATGGTCGCGGTGTTCTTCGCCGCGTTCGTCGCCGACCTGTCCACCTACTGCGTCACCAGCGTGCAGCTGGCGCTCGCGTTCCCCGACCCGAGCAGCGGATTCCTGGGCGCGCTCGGCAAGTTCGGCTCGATCTTCGCCGTCACCCAGATCCCGCTCGCGGTGAGCGAGGGGCTGCTCACCGTGCTCGTGATGCGGCTGCTGGTGCAGTCGAGCAAGGGTGAACTGACCCGGCTCGGTGTGTTCCTGGCCGGCAGGCGGTCCCGGGCCGAGGGGTCCGCAGCGGACAGGGCGCCCGAGGATTCCGCGACGGACAGGCCGGCCGAGACGAACGACACGACCGGGACGGTGACCCGATGAGCCGTAACACGAAGATCAACGCCCTGCTGCTGTTCGTGGTGGCCGCGCTCGCCGTACTGCCGCTGGTGTTCGGCATGGGCGACCACAAGAAGGAGCCGTTCACGGGCGCCGACGCGGAGGCCGAGACCGCGATCACCGAGATCGAGCCGGACTACGAGCCGTGGTTCTCACCCCTGTACGAGCCGCCGTCCGGTGAGATCGAGTCGGCGCTGTTCGCCCTCCAGGCCGCCCTCGGCGCGGGCGTCCTCGCCTACTACTTCGGCCTGCGCCGGGGCAGGCGCCAGGGCGAACTGCGGGCCCTGGCACAGCGGGAGGGCGGTCAGGACCCGACGGCTGAGGCACTTGGCGGTGCCGGTGGGTCCGTGGCCGAACCGGGCCGACCGACCGAACGGGCCTGAACCTTCGTGCTGCCGATCGACGCGGCGGCGCACAGCAGTCGCTGGCGCCACCGCCATCCCGTGGACAAGGCCGTGCTCGGCCTCGGCCTGACCGTCCTCGCGATCTCGCTCCCGCCCTGGCCGGGCGCCGCCCTGGTCCTGGTGACCGCCCTCACCGTGCTGCTGGGCCCGGCGGCGGTACCCCGCCGGCGGCTCTGGCGCGCCTACCGGGTACCGCTGGGCTTCTGCGTGACCGGAGCGCTGCCCCTGCTGCTCCAGGTCGGCGGCCCGGACGGGTTCGTGACACTGGCCGAGGGCGGTCCGGTACGCGCCGGTGAACTCCTGCTGCGTACCTCGGCCGCCTCGCTCGGCGTGCTCCTGTTCGCGTTCACCACTCCCCTGTCGGATCTGCTGCCGCGGCTGGTGAACGCCGGGGTGCCCGCGCCGGTCGTCGACGTAGCCCTGGTGACGTACCGGATGAGCTTCCTGCTCCTCGACTCCGTGCGCCGGATCAGGGAGGCGCAGGCCGCCCGGCTCGGGCACACCACACGGGCCGCCACCTGGCGTTCGCTGGCGGGGCTCGGCGCCACCGCCTTCGTGCGGGCCTTCGACCGGGCGACCCGGCTGCAGGCCGGACTCGCGGGCCGCGGCTACGACGGCACCCTGCGCGTCCTGGTCCCGGAGGCCCGGATCTCCGCGCGCTTCACCCTCGCCAGTGTCGCGCTGCTCGCGGCGGTGGCCGCACTCACCCTCGTACTGGAAAGGCCGCTGCGATGAGCGAGCCCGTGCTGGTCGCCCTGCGGGGCGTGTCCTACGCGTACGAGGACGGCCCGACCGTGCTCGGCGGCCTCGACTTCGAGGTGCGCGCGGGGCGCGCGCTCGCCCTGCTCGGCCGCAACGGCAGTGGAAAGACCACCCTGATGCGGCTGCTCAGCGGCGGACTGCGCCCGCGCAGCGGGCAGTTGACCGTGGAGGACCGGCCGGTCCGCTACGACCGCAAGGGCCTGACCCTGCTGCGCACGACCGTGCAGCTGGTGGTCCAGGACCCGGACGACCAGCTCTTCGCCGCGTCCGTCTACCAGGACGTGTCGTTCGGACCGCTGAACCTCGGCCTGCCCGACACCGAGGTACGGGCCCGGGTGGACGAGGCGCTCGCCGCGCTGGACATCTCGGCGCTCGCCGAACGCCCCACCCATCTGCTCTCCTACGGGCAGCGCAAGCGGACCGCGATCGCGGGTGCCGTGGCGATGCGGCCCCGTGTCCTGATCCTCGACGAACCGACCGCGGGGCTGGACCCGGACGGGCAGGAGCGGCTGATCGCGACCCTTGACGGGCTGCGCGCGAGCGGCACCACCGTGGTGATGGCGACGCACGACGTGGACCTCGCCCTGCGCTGGGCCGACGACGCGGCCCTCCTCACCCCGTCCGGAGCGGTCACCGGCCCCGCGGACGCGACCCTGGCCCGTACGGACCTTCTGGAACAGGCGGGGCTGCGGCTGCCCTGGGGCATCGCGGTGGCCGAACTCCTGCGCACACAGGGCCTGTTGACCTCACCGTCCGCCGGTCCGCGCACCGCGGAGGAACTGGCCGCGCTGACCGCACGGCACTCCGCTCCCCCGGTGCCGGCGGACAGCTGACCGCCGTCAGCCGGCGGGGGTCACCCGGGTCACCTTGCCGCGGGCGTCGGCCTGCAGATAGCCGCTCCTGTTGTACTCGTCGGAGAGGTAGACGAACATCTCGGATCCCCGGTCGAACAGGTCGTTCGGCGGCTTGACCACGAGGTAGCGGGTGGTCGCGTCGTCGACGTTCAGCTTCTTCTCCGCCTCGGCGAGCAGCGCGGGGAGCCTGTCCCAGGCGAGGCCGTCCAGGGTCATCGGCTGGTCCCCGCCCGCCAACTGCGCCTTGACGGGGGTCTCCTGGACGCCCCGGCCGACGTAGTAGGTGTACTGCTGGTAACTGGTCCGGCTGCCCTCGACCATCACCTGCGCGGAGACGTATTCGGGGTAGACCGTCAGGTGGCCGTAGCGGTCGCGGCCCGTCTCCTTCTCCAGCGCCTTGACCGCGGTACGGATGCCGTCCGGTGTCAGCAGGTCGGTGGGCGTCTTCTGCTTTGTCCGCCGGGGCGTGGGGCTCTTGTCGGCCGCATCGGTCCTGTCCGTCAAGGAGGCGTCGGCCGACGGATCCGCTGTCGCTCCGTTCGTGGAATCACCCGAGGCCGAGGATCCCGAGCCCTCCCCGTCGGGCAGCAGGGTCCACGCCAGCACGCCCACCAGCACCGTTCCGACGGCGGACAGGGCGACTGCGGTCCGGCGTCCCCGCATCGCGGGCCGTACGGGTGCCGGGTCGGGGCGTACGGGTGCCGGGTCGGGCGGCCGGGGCACGGCGTCGCGCGGAGGCGTGAGCCGGTAGGAGGTGGGTTCCGTACGGGCCTCGGGTGCGGCGTCGGCCATACCCTCGCTCACGGCCGTACCCACGCCCACGCCCGCGCCCGCGCTCGTGTCCGCGCTCACGGCCGTCAGCATGCGGTCGAACGTTCCGGCGTCCGGGCGGGCCTGCGGGTCCCGCACCAGCACGCTCATCAGCGCGTCCGCCAGCGGGCCCGCGTTTCGCGGCTGCGGCACGTCCTCGT
The DNA here is from genome assembly GCF_042728395.1 of Streptomyces sp. NPDC060205. NCBI lineage: Bacteria > Bacillati > Actinomycetota > Actinomycetes > Kitasatosporales > Streptomycetaceae > Streptomyces > Streptomyces sp. NPDC060205. The sequence goes on along the minus strand of NZ_JBHWZP010000028.1, from coordinate 28,090 downwards.
ACAGGACGGCGGCGAGGGTGGCCATCGTCGTACCCCTGCGCAGCGGATGGCGGCCCTCGACGGCGGCGTACAGCATCATCGCCAGCGACCACAGGTCCGAGGCCGGCCCGCCGTCCTCGCCCGCGATGCGCTCGGGTGCCATGTAGTCGGGCGTACCGATGATCGAGCCGGTGGCGGTGAGGGCCGTCGACTCACGGATCGCCGCGATCCCGAAGTCCGTGAGGACGGGGCGGCCGTCGGGGCGCAGCAGGACGTTGGCGGGCTTGACGTCCCGGTGCTGGATGCCGGCGTCGTGCGCGGCCCGCAGCGCGGCCAGTACCTCCCGTCCGATCCGTGCCGTCTCCACGGGGTCCGTCGGGCCCCGCTCAAGGCGGTCGGCGAGCGAACCGCCGCCGACCAGTTCCATCACGATCCACGGATACGTTCCTTCGCCGCCGTCGACGATGTGATGGATCGTCACGACGTTCGGGTGGTCCATCCTCGCCAGTGCCCTGGCCTCGCGCAGCACCCGTTCCCTCAGCAGCCGCGCGCCCTGCGGGTCGTACTCGGCGAGGTCGATGTCCGGCGGGCGGACCTCCTTGACGGCCACGTTCCGGTGCAGGACGAGGTCCGTGGCCCGCCAGACCGTGCCCATGCCACCGCCGCCGAGCCGTGCCTCCAGCCGGAACCGCCCGTCGATGACCCGTCTGCCGGAGTCCCCGTTGTTCATGCGCGGGAGCTTAGAGGACGGGTACGACAGGCCTTCCCCCCGGGCGGGCGTGCCCTCAGGGAGTGCCCGTGGCCGTCGTTCCGCCGAGGTGGGTGCGGGATCCAGGTCGCGCGGACGTCCCGGCCTCGCGCGCGGCTTCAGGCCCCGGCGGCGACCGCCGCGATGTCCCGGGCGGCGATGTGGCCGAACGTCATCGCCGGTCCGATCGTCGAGCCCGCGCCCGCGTAGCTGTGCCCCATGACGGCGGCGCCGTTCCCCGCGGCGTACAGGCCGGGGACGACGGATCCGTCCGGGCGCAGCACGCGCGCCCGGGCGTCCGTACGCAGGCCGCCCTTGGTGCCCAGGTCACCCGGGACGATCTTGAAGGCGTAGTACGGGGCCAGCCACAGCGGCGCCAGGCAGGAGTTCGGGAGGATCGCCGGGTCGGTGTAGTAGTGGTCGTAGACGCTGTCACCGCGGTGGAAGTCGGTGTCGGTGCCGCTCCGGGCCAGGCTGTTGAAGCGGTTGACGGTGGCCCGCAGGGCGGCCGGCGGTACGCCGATCCCCTGGGCCAGGGCGTCGAGCGTCCAGGCCTTGTGGGCGGCGCCGGACTCGTACCACGCCTCGGGGAGGACGAAGGTCGGGGCGATGTCCTTGAAGAGGTAGCGGTTGCGGTAGTTCTGGTCGACGATCAGCCAGGCCGGGATGTGCGGGGCGCTCGCGTTCTCGTCGTACATGGTGTGCACGACGTCGCTGTAGGGGGCCGCCTCGTTGACGAAGCGGGCTCCGGCGGCGTTGACGAGGAGTCCGCCGGGCAGGGTGCGTTCGGCGAGGCAGAAGTACGGCTGGCCGGGCAGCGGGATGGCCGGGCCCCACCAGGCGTCGTCCATCAGGTCGAGGGCGCCGCCGGCCTGCTGGCCCGCCCGGATCCCGTCACCCGTGTTCTCCTTCGCGCCGACCGTCCACTCGGTGCCGATGGGCTGGCGCTGGTACTGGGCGCGCATGGCCGCGTTGTGCTCGAAGCCGCCCGAGCCGACGATCACCCCGTGGCGGGCCCTGACCAGGCCGGGGGCGCCGTTCCTGGTCACCACGGCTCCCGCGGTGGTGCCGTTCTCCGTGTACAGGTCGGTGAGCGGGGTGTTCAGCCACACCGGCACCTGGGCCGCGAGCAGTCCGGCGCGCAGGCCTGCCGCCAGCGACTGGCCCATGGTGAGGGGCTTCTGGCCGAGGAGCGCGGCCCGGGTCCCGCGGGCCAGGCACTCGGTGGCGACGGCGGCTCCCTTCGTGCTGACCGCGGAGAGGGCGAGCCATTTGTAGTCGGCGCTGAAGACGACCATGCCGCTGGGGACCGGCAGGTACGGGGGATTCAGCCGGGCGAGTTCGGCCCCGAGGATGTTCCCGTCGAGCTGGGCGGGTTCGATGGAACGGCCGCCCGGCAGGCCTCCGGGCAGATCCGGGTAGTAGTCGCTGTAGCCCTCCATGAAGCGGAACCGCAGCGGGCTGTTGGCCATGACGAAGGAGATCATGGCGGGCCCCTGCCCGAGGAAGGCCTGTCTGCGGTCCGCGGGGACCTCGGGGCCGACCACGGCCGCCAGATAGCTCGCCGCCTTGGCCGGGGTGTCGGGGACGCCCGCGGCCAGGATCACCGGGTTGTTCGGAATCCAGATGCCGGCGCCCGAGCGGGCCGCCGAACCGCCGAAGGTGGCCGCCTTCTCCACGACGACACAGCTCAGCCCCTGCTTCGCGGCCGTCAGCGCGGCGGTCATCCCCGCCGCGCCCGACCCGATCACGACGACGTCGTACGTCCCCAGCGGGGGCAGGTCGGCCGCGCGGGCCGTACCGGGGAGCCCGGCGGCGAGCGCGAGGCCCGTGCCGGTCGCCGCGCCGAGCACCCGGCGCCTCGGCGGGCCTGTGGGAGCAGAGGGGCGAGGGGCGTTCGCAGGTCTTGCGGGGTCCGCACTTGTGGCCATGACAGGGCGCTCCAACCGGATGACGAGGGAAAGGACGGGGAGGGAGAGAGCGTGCTGTGCCCCGGGGGCCGACGGGCGTCCGGTGTCCCCGGTTCCGATGCGGAGTCAGGAATGTGGCGCGGGGGTCTTGGGAAGTCAAGGGCCGCGCCGGGCCCCGGCCGGGCCGTGCGCTCGTGCCCTGCGGCCGCGCCCCTTGATCGGGCCTTGAGCGGACCTTGCAGAGGCAATCGTCACCTGTCAGGATGGTGACGTGAATGTGGATCATGTCTTCGTGTGCGGGAACCCGGCCCTGGACTTCGCCGCGACACTCCGCGCCCGCCGCACCCTGCGCTTCGAGATGTTCGCGTCACCGGAGCGGCTGGACGCCTGGTACCTGGAGGCGGGGATCGTCGACACCGTCTCCCCCGGCACGGACACCGACCTCGCGCGGGCCGTCGCCGTACGAGAGGCCGTCTACGAGCTGGTCACCGCCCGGCGCCTCGGCGAGCCCTACGACGGCACGGCGCTCGCCGCGGTGAACGACGCGGCCCGTATGCCTCCGGCGACACCGCAGCTCACCGCGGCGGGGCGGCGGACGGACGCCACACCGCAGGAGGCACTGTCCACGGTGGCCCGGCACGCCGTCGAGGTGCTCAGCGGTCCGGACGTACCGCTGCTGAAGGAGTGCGGCAATCCCGAGTGCACCCGTGTCTACCTCGACCGGTCCCGCGGGATGCGCCGGCAGTGGTGCGGCATGGAGTCCTGCGGCAACAAGCTCAAGGCGGCGGCGTACCGCGCCCGCAAGAAGCAGGCGCGGGTGCCTGCCGGACAGACCGGCACCCACGCCCGCTGACCCTCACGTCCACCGGCGTGCGCGCCCGCACTCGGGGGCGCGCCCGCGCTCAGGGACGGGCGAATCTCAGATGCAGTTCCGTACGAGCCACTCGTCGTCGTTGTACGCGTTCCGCGCGGGATCCACGGCCGTGGCCGGCCTCTCCTCGACGGTGTCCGCGAGACGGACCCGCTCCGGCAGTGCGCCGAAGCGCGCACGGCGGGCCGCCTCGGCGGCATCCGGAACCCGAACCTTCTCGTCCTGCGCCATACCGGCCTCCCGCGTCTCAGCGCCGCTCGACACCGTCCAGTCGGCGTCACCTGCCTGACTGGTGAAGATCCTCCCAGAGGGGTCGTCACCAGTCAAGGCGGTGACGCTGGACGGAGGTGGGGTTCACGCAGTGGGGTTCAGGAAAGGGGGGTCGTGGCGGCCTCGCGCTCGTGGTCCGCCAGCGGCGGGCCCGCGAGGTGGGGTTTCTTGCGGCCGAGGCAGACCAGGGCGAGCATGTCGGGCATGAGGAGCCGGGAGGGCGGCTTCTCCATGCTCATCACGTCCAGCAGGATGCGCAGGGCGCGCGGGTTGCGCGATCCGGCGTCGACCGCCCTGTCCACGAAGGCGGCCAGGGCCCTCTCCAGCCGGGTGGGGGGCTCGTCGCTGGCGCCCGGATAGAACACGTCCTGGCCCACGGCCAGGCTCCAGGCGTTCTCGACCGGACGCGCCGCGCTCTTCTGGACGCGCCGGGCCGTGCCGGGCGTGCGCAGGTCCTGGCGTTCCAGGACGCGGCGCAGCGCGACGACGCTCTGCGCGGCGGCGCTCAGCCCGTGGCCGTAGACGGGGTTGTAGCCGGCGACCGCCTCACCGAGCACGGCGAAGCCGTCGGGCCAGCGCGCGGCCTTCTCGTAGTAGCGCCGCCGGTTGGCCGTGCTGCGGCTGGTGACGACGTCCGTCTCGGGCTCGGCGCCGGCGAGGAGTTCACCGATGACGGGGTGCGGCAGGCCGAGGGCGAAGGGCACGAACTGCTCGTTGTCGGCGCTCGGGCGGCCTCCCCTGGTTCCGGCGAGCGTGACCAGCCAACGGCCGCCCTCAATGGGGGTGATAATGCCGCCCCTGCCGGGGTTCTGACGGGGGTCGGCCTGGACGTTGACGATCGGGAAGCCGTCGGCGGTGCTGCCGGGGGCGCGGTAGATCCGGCTGGCGTAACCGAAACCGGCGTCGACCGTGCGTTCCTGCACCGGCGGGAGCCCCAGGTCCCGCAGCCACTGAGGAGCCCGGCTGCCCCGGCCGCCGGCGTCGATCACCAGATCGGCCGGGAGCGTGCTCTCGGTGTGCGCCGAACGTATTCGTACGCCGGACACACGGCGGGCGTTCCCTTCCAGGGACAGCAGTTCGGTCTCCTGGCGCAGGGTGACGCGGTGGTCGGCCAGCACCCGGTCGCGGATCACCGCGTCGAGCAGATCGCGGCTGCACAGCAGGCTGACGTGACCGCCGTGGGTGAAACGGCGGAACCACTGTCCGGAGGGGGCCTTGGACACCAGGTCGGCCATGACGGGTGTTCTCCGGGCGCCCCGGTCGACGAGCTGGTCGACGACGCCGGGCAGGAGGTCCTCAAGTGCCTTGACCCCACCGGACCACAGGACGTGGGCGTGCCGGGCCTGTGGCAGGCCCTTGCGGGGCCGTGGGCCGTCCGGCAGCAGGTCCCGTTCGATGATCGTGACGTCCGCGTATCCGGCGAGCACCGACGCGGCGAGCATGCCCGTCATGCCCCCTCCGACGACGATCGCGCTGCGCCGGGCGGTGGACTTCGTGTCGGACATGGCGGTGGGCCCTCTCTGTTGACCGGCGTCGGCGCATGACTGCGGCACGCGGGGCGCGCGGGTACGGGTGATCGCTGTGCGGAGCGCGGGAACCGGGATCTCCCCCGGTCCGGCCGCCCGTTGATCGAACCACGAGCGGGCCGACCGGCCACCCCGGACCCGTCAGGCCCGGTCGTGATCGCGGTCGAGGCCGAGGTCGCGCCCGGGATCGTGCGCGGGATCGTGTGGGTGACCGTCGTGGCCGTGGCGTGCCTCGTGCCAGGCCGTCCACCGTCGCGCCGCCCGCTGCCGCACCTCGGCGACGACGGGCGAGGACGACAGGGCCCGGGCCAGCTGCACCATCAGGTGGGGCTGCGCCACCGACCGCAACCGGCCCACGTCCGAGGGGAGTTCGGCGTCGGGGCCGGCGCAGACATGCACCCTGGCCGCCGCGAGCATGGCCGCCTCGGCCACGATCTCCGTGTGGTCCAGCGCCACCGTCCGGCGGACCTCGTCGTCGAGGTAGGGCGAGCACACCAGGACTCCGTCCAGGATCGTGATCTCCTGCTGGACCAGGCGCACCACGGGAAGGTCCCACCAGTGGGTGTCGGCCACCGGCGCCCGCAGATCGCGCAGTTCGAGCCAGAGCGGCCGCAGGAGCCGGCACCGCCGCCAGGCACGGAAGTTGTCCGCGGTGGAGGGGCCCACGCGCGGCAGCGCGAACCCGGCGGCGACGGTGACGCCCGCGACCGCCACGAGGGGCGGCGAGAGGCTCGTGGAGAGGAAGTCCCAGTCGAGGCCGCCCCAACGGGCGCCGATGGCCAGGTACTTGGCGATCTGGTACGACAGGTCGAAGAGCACCCCGACGACGATCAGCGTCAGGCCCTTGCGGGTGAGGTCCCGCACCTTCCGCAGCCAGGCCAGGCACATGCCCGCGAGGGCGGCGGTCGCCGCGGTGTGCGCCACCAGGTACAGCAGGATCATCTCCCGCATGTACGGCGTCCTGGCGTAGTACGTGTCCAGGTCCCGGGTCCGTTCCACGGGTGCGTCGGCCAGGGCGAAGAGCGTGACGATCCCGATGATCACCAGCCCGTAGACGCCCACCACGAGACGTGACGCGCGGGCCACGCGCCCGGGCTCGCCGCCGCGCCAGGCGATCATCAGGACGAGGTAGCAGGCGCTGAGCGCGGACATCCCCGAATAGACCAGCGGGGCGGAGAAGTTGGCGATACCGGTGAGTCCGTTGACGACGCCGATGGTGGGCGGCGCGGACAGCATGCACACGAGCGCGCCGATGAGCAGGACGGAGATGCTCGCGGCCATCAGGGGGTCGCGCCAGGCTCCCCGCATGGCCGGCAGGTTGAGGACGGCCGCGACGAGAAGGATCACGCCGGGAATGTAGAAGACGACGTCCACGACTCCACCGCCCTTCCGCGGCCACGGAGGGCGGTGCCGAGGGGGTTGTCGATCACGTCGTTCTCGTGGTTCGCGTGGTTCATGTGGGGGACTTCTCGCCGTCCCCGGCCGGGACCGCGGTACCGCTCTCCCGGGCCGCCGCGACGATCGGGGACGAGCGCAGCGCGACGGACACGCCCACGGGTGCGGTGCGCACCGCGCTGATCTCGGAGTGGTCGGGAAGGACCCGGGAGGCGGCGGGCAGGCCCCGGCCGGCCGCGCGGACCGCGGCGGCGACCATCGCCGCACGGCCGATCCGGGCGGCCTCGTCGTCGGTGTGGCCCGCGGCGAGAGCCGCGGCCCGCGCGCGCGTACGGACCCCGGTGTCGAACCACGGTGTAACGAGGCTCAGTCCGTCCTGGATGCCCGCCTCGCGCTGGGTGAGGCGGACCTGGGGCGAGGAGTACCACGGGATGGGGCCGGCGAGCGGTGTACGGGGCGAGGCGCGGCCGAGTTCGCGCCACAGGGAGCGGAGCTTGCGGTGGGTCTTCGCCGCCCGCCAGTTGGCGGCCGCCCAGGGGCCCACGAGGGGCATCAGGAATCCGACGGTGGCGCAGGGCGCGGACAGGGCGGACAGGAGCGGCGCCAGGGTCGTACTGAGGGCTCCCCAGTCCTGACCGGCCCAGCACGCCGCCACCGCGGCCAGTTTGAGGCCGCTGAAGGCCAGGTTCAGGAGCCAGCCGAGGACGAGGACCCACAGACCGGCCCGCAGCCATCCGCCCACCTGGAGCGCCCAGCGCCAGCACAGCACCGTCGTGACGAGCGCGGCGGTCATGTGGGCGACCAGGTAGAGCACGATCATCTCGCGGATGTACGGGGTCGTCGCGTAGTAGGTGTCGAAGTCCGTGTGCCGGTCCACCGGGGCGTCACCGAGGGCGAAGAGGACGACCAGCAGGACGACGACCAGGGCGTATCCGGCCTGCCAGCGCCGCGAGACCCTGCGTACGCGCTCGGGCGGGCCCCCGCGCCAGTGGACGATGAGCAGCAGACAGGCGGCGCTGAAGGCGCTGATGATGCCGTACACCAGCGGGCTGGAGAAGTTCGCGGTGCCGGTGGCCTCGTTGACGGCGGTGATCGTGGGAGGCGCGGCGAAGAAGAAGCCCGCGCCGCCGAGAGCGATCACGAGACAGACGGACCGTACGAGCGGGTCGCGCCAGTCCTTGACCAGGCCCGGCAGTTTGACGGCGAGGCCGATCAGCGTGGCGACGGCCGGTATGTAGTAGTCCGAGGAGTCCACCGCTCAGACCTGTGGCCGGCGCTGTCCCAGTGACGCACCGATCCGCCCGGCGATCCTGCCCCGGTCCATGGCCGCGCTGTCGGCGTCGCCCTCCAGCCAGACGCGGAAGCGGGTGACCGCCAGCAGTCCGAACCGCTCGGCGTCCGCCTCCTCGCGCCGGTCGAACTCAGTGCGGGCGGCGACTTTGCGTACCGGCTCCTGCAGTTCGGGGAGTTCGGCGCCGGTCGAGACCATGTGGGCCGCCACCGCCTTGCCCACGACGTGGTTGCCGCAGTCCCCCTTGAGCATGTGCCACACCTCGTGGAAGAAGATCGCCAGCTGGTGCAGCGGTGTCGCCCGCTTGTCCACCACGATGAGGTCGTAGGCGGGGAGGTCGAGCCACAGTCCGCTGGCGGTCTGGTGCGGGAACTCCTCCTTCACGAGCCGGACCTCACGGCCTCTCAGCTCGCTCACGGTCGTGACCAGCGCGGCGAACAGGGCGTCGGGATCCGAGGGGACGGGCGGTGCCAGCCCGTCGACCAGCTGACCGATCAGATTCCGCATCTCTCTGGCTCTGCCTGTGCGCACTGCTCTCCCCGCGAACCTCAGCACGGGCTCCAGCGCGCCCAGCTAGATAGGCAAATATGTCAAACCAGAGCCGTGTCGGCCACACCGAGCCGGAAGAAGTACGCGGAAGGCAGCGATCTGAAATACCGAACAAACCCGACATGCACTGGTCTGGTCCTGGCGCATCCGTTGCGCTCGCGGTGCCCTCCCGTCCCGCGGCGGAACGTCGGCCGCCCGCCGGTTCCGGCGGGCCGTCCGGCCCGGCGGCCCTCCTCGGCCGGCATCGTCCCTGCTTGCAGGGGGTGGCCTCCGGCCGGACGCGCCACGTGACGGGCGCTGTCCGTTTTCCGGGCCCGCGAAGTCCACGCTTCCGTGCCCTTCGGGAAGGTCTTGATCCAGTCACTCGTCGCCGCGTGTGCCGCAGCTCACGCAGCGCAATGCCCTGACCACGGAACAAGCGGGAGCGGTCCGCCGTTCTTCTCCACGTGGCCGCGGAGGGGACAGTGTCCCCGGGCCTCACCCACAGCCCATGGGGAAGATCGTTCGGCTGAAGCCCCATGGAGCCATTCGCCGAGAGGCGACCGCCCTCCGCGGACACCGCACACGGCCCCGGCTGGTCTCCCCCGTCCAGCCGGGGCCTCTTGCTGCCCGCGCCGCACCCGGGAAGGGCGGCCGGACCTGCTTGCGCAGCTCCGACCGCCCCCGTGAGGTGTGGGCGACAGTCCCGCTACCTCGACCTGCTGCTGATCCGGCGCAGGAGCACGAAGCCGGCGATCACCAGCAGTCCTCCGGCCGCCGCCGGCCACAGGCTCGTGCCGGTTTCCGCGAGTCCGCCCGTCACCGTCTGCGGGGCGGCCACGCCACCCGCGTCCTCGGGTTCGGGGCCGGGTACGGCACTGCCGGCGTCCGCGCCGCCCGTGGAACCGGCGGCATCGCTCTGGGTCGCCGACGGTGACGTGTCCGCCTTGGGCTCGGCGTTCCCCTTGCCCTGGTCGTCCTTGGCCTGGTCGTCCTCACCCTTGTCGGCGCCGCCCGCGTCCTCGGTGTTGCCGGCCGAGGGCTTCGCGGTGTTCTTGCCGCCGTTGTCCGCGGGGGTCTCGCTCTGACCGTTGTCCCCGGGCTCGTCGTCACCCGGCTGCTCGGTGCCGGGCTCCTCCGTACCGGGCTCGTCGTCGCCCGGCTGCTCGTTGCCCTCGGTCGGGTCGGGGGCCGGAGTGGTCGCGGGCGGGTCGGTCGGCTCCTCGCCACCACCGCCGTTGCCGCCGCCTCCGTTACCGCCACCGCCATTGCCGCCACCGTTGCCGCCGTCATCGGCGCCGTCGCACTTACGGCCCTCGTTGATGCAGTCGACCATGTCCTTCATCAGTGCCTCGTCGAAGACGTTGATGAAGTCGCCGTGGTCGGTGACCGGCTTGTGCAGCTGCTCGGGGAAGGAGTCGACCGCGAAGAACGGCTTCGACTTGCCGCCGTCGGCCACGCTGGGCGCGTCGACGTCGTAGACGATGCGCTGCACCAGCTGCGGAATGGCCTTGAAGTCGTTCGCGCAGCTGCCGTCGGCGGTCGCGAACGCCACGTGCGTGCGGTGGTTGGCACTGTCGATGTTCCGGCCGTCCCAGCAGCTCTGGAACCTGAAGGTGCGGACCACGTCACTGCCCTGGGGGCAGAGAGGGTACTTGTCCTTCAGCTGCCGGTCCTCGAAGCCGGTGCAGCTCCACGACGCGTTGGCGTTGGTGGGGCCGTTGACGAACGCCTTGGCGTCGCCGGTGATGATGCGCAGCAGCTTCGGCATGGCCGTGACCTCGCCGCGCGGGCTGCCCTCGAACGACATCGTGGCCGCCTTGGGCCTGATGATCTCGCCGGCGTTGCCCTCGATGCCACCGCCCGGGGAGGCGGCGTCCTTCTCATCGGCGCCGTTCTGCAGGCGCAGCACGGGCCAGAAGTACGAGGACTTGTCGCCCTGGTCCTCACAGGAGGTCTCGGCGTTCGCCAGGTCCTCGTCGCTCGCGAAGGCGTCGTTGGACTGGTTGCCGACGTAGTCGTGGAAGTGGTGGGCGCCGTTGCTGACACCGGGAGCCACGATCACGTTGTCGGAGTTGAAGAGCCCGTTCTCGTTCGTACCGCACCTGGTGACGAAGGAGCCCTTGGAGGCGTTGCCCTGGGCGGCCGGCTTCGACACGTTCGGCTGGACGGTGGAGATGTCCACGAAGTCGGCTGCCACGGGGCCGTTTCCGGCCTGGCCGCCGTTGCCGGGAGGCTGCTCGCCCTGCCCCTGCTCGCCGCCCTGGTCCTGGCCCTGGTCCTGGCCGTCGCCCTGGTTCTGGTCCTGGCCGTCCTGGCCTGCGCCGTCCTCGGCGTTGTCACCCTCGGCGTCGCCGTTCTGTTCGCCGTCCTGCCCGTTCTCCGGCGCGTCCTGGTTGCCGGAGGCGCGGAGTATGCAGGGCGCGAAGGCGTCCAGCCCTTCGGGGCGGTCACCCACGGCGTCGATGGCCGCCACGATGCGCTCGATGGTCGCCGCTCGCTTGTCCTTGAGCGGATTCATGATCGAGTTCTGCGCGAAGGCGGCGTCCTGCTTGATCGCGTCGGCGGAGCTCTGCAGCCTCTGATACGCCTCGGCGATCTGCTTGTCCAGGAGGGCGAGTTGCTTGTCGACCTCCGTCTTGGACCCGTCCGGCACCGCGGCCAGCTCACTGCCCACATCCGGGCAGTCGATCGTGGCGGCACCCGAGGCAAGGACCTGGTCGGTCTGGCCCGAGGTGCTCTCGGAGGCAGTGGCGTAGACGTTCGCCGCTACCAGTCCACCTCCTCCCAGCATCAGCGCGACCGCCCCGATGGTCGCGCGTCGTGCGCCTGTTGGGCGTCTGCGCGTGTTGCGTCCCAAGGATCTACTCCTACGCTTCGTTGCCGACGGGCACGGCAATCCCCCGCTTCATACGGAGATGAAGCTCCGAGTGTTCAGACACATCTCGGATTCATAGAAACCTCTCACGAACCAGACGTTTGCGAGACCCGTGTCCGGGCAATCACGTTTTCCTGCGGTCTGGTTGGGGAAGGGCATTCTGATGCGCTCCGTGAGGGCGCCGCCGAGTGCGTTTCTGCCGGTTTATGCCGGCCAAGTCGCGGCTCGTGGCCGGTTTTCCCGGCGGCCACGGAAGAAATATGCCATCACCTCGCGTGCCCTGCGCCCTTGTTGGCGCGAGTCGGACCTGCGCCCACCCCGGCTGCGGCGAACCTGATCGGGCACCGCCCGCCGCGGGTCGCGTGCCGCGGATCGCGTGCCGGGGCTACGTCCACGGCATCGCGCGCAGGCGCCGCGTCACGACGCCGTGTTCACGACGCCATGTGCCGGCACCACGTTCACGACACCACGTGCCGGCACCGCGTTCACGACACCACGTGCCGGCACCGCGTCGACGGCAACTCGCGCGAGCGCCGCGCGCCCTGGGCCGCGCTCACCTGCGCGGGGCGCGGGCGCCGGGCCCGCAGCATCCCGTACCCGCACACGACGGCCCCGCCGGTCACACGGGCCACATGGGTGCAACAGGGGTGCACCACGGGTGCACCACGGCCGGTGCCCGACACAGGCAGCGGGGTCGTGGCTCGTGGCCGCTCTGCCGTCGGCGGCGTCCGGGCGCATCATGAAAGTGGACGCATTTGCCCTGGTCCGCGGCTGAACGCGCACGGAGGCCGTCATGCACACCCCGGACCGCTACCGGCTGACCTTCACCCATGGGCCATCGGGCGGCGAGGCCGTCACGGACGAGGTGGTCGTGGAACGGACCACCTCCCTCGGGCCGGGCGGCAACCCGGTCTACTGCGATCGCACCGGCATCCTGCGCGCCGAGATCAGCCGGGCGGGAGAGGTGCGGATGCTCGCCAGCGGCGGCCATCAGTCGCCGTCGGCGCCGTCCGCCGAGCCGCTTCCCTGAGCCGCCGAGCCGCTTCCCTGAGCGCCCGGGCCTCGCGCCATGAGGGGTGGCGGGACGGGACAGCCGGTAGTGGCGGCGGGGCAGGAGGGGGCGATGTGCCGACGCGCGCTTCGCCCGGGTTTCCGCCAGAGGTCTGGGCCACCCGGGCCGGACCTTCACCCGTCACACCTGGGGCGCCCCTCGCCTCCTGGCCCCCGGCAGTGTAGACATGAGCATATGGTCCGATTCTTGGGTCGATCCTGGGCCCGGTCGACCTCCCGCCTCAGCGGCCTGCGCGCGCGGCGCAGGCATGACCGCCCCGACCGCGTACACGGGCGGCGGACACGACGGACGCCGGACGGGCCGACCGGTCCGCAGGGAGCACAGGACGGCGGGCACCCGCCCGGCTCCGCCGGGGCACGGTCCGGGCTGGCCGGTCGCAGCGTCGCCGGCCAGGTCTTCCTGCTGCAGGTGGCGATCGTGCTGCTGCTGGTCGTGGCCGCGGCCGGCGCCCTGGTCCTCCAGGTGCGCCACGACAGCACGACTGAGGCGCGCAACCGCTCCCTGGCCGTCGCCGAGACCTTCGCCAACGCTCCGGGCACCCGCGCGGCACTGAGCGCCCCCGATCCCACGGCCGTGCTCCAGCCGCGCGCCGAGGCGGCCCGCGTGGGGTCCAAGGTCGACTTCGTCGTGGTGATGAACACCGACGGCATCCGCTACACCCACCCCAAGCCGGACCGGATCGGCAAGAAGTTCGTCGGGACCCTCGCTCCCGCGCTGGCGGGCAAGTCCTTCACCGAGGAGATCACGGGCACCCTCGGGCCCCTGGTGCAGGCCGTGGTGCCGGTCAAGGCCGACGACGGCACGGTGGTGGGCCTGGTCTCGGCGGGCATCACGACCGAGAACGTGGGAGGGGTCGGGGACCGCCAGATGCCCCTCCTGCTGACCGCCGCGGCGGCGGCCCTGGCACTGGCCCTGGCCGGCACGGCCCTGGTGAGCAGACGCCTGCTGCGGCAGACCCATGGTCTGGGGCCGTTCGAGATGACCCGGATGTACGAGCACCACGACGCGGTGCTGCACGCCGTCCGGGAGGGAGTGCTCATCGTCGGCGGCGAGGGCACGCTGCTGCTCGCCAACGACGAGGCGCACCGGCTGCTGGACCTCCCGGAGGACGCCGAGGGACGTCATGTCCTCGAACTCGGCCTGGACGCGGGCACCGGCGCCCTGCTGGCCTCGGGGCACGTCGTCACCGACGAGGTGCGCCTGGTCGGCGACCGGCTGCTGGCCGTCAACCAGCGGCCCACGGACCTCAAGGGCGGCCCGGCGGGCAGTGTCGCCACGCTCCGCGACTCGACCGAACTGCGCGCGCTGTCCGGCCGGGCCGAGCTGGCCCGGGAACACCTCAAGCTCCTGTACGACGCCGGGGTGGGCATCGGTACGACCCTGGACGTGACCCGGACGGCCGAGGAATTGGCCGAGGTCGCCGTCCCGCGGTTCGCGGACTTCGCCACGGTGGATCTGGCCGAGGCGGTGCTGAGCGGCGAGGAACCGGACGCGGGCACCTCGCTGCGCCGTACGGCGCTGAGCGGGATCCGCAAGGACGCTCCCCTGTACGCGGTGGGTGAGCGGATCGGGTTCGTCGCCTCCACCCCGCAGGCGCAGAGCCTCGGCACCGGCGAGGCCGTGGTCGCGCCCGCGCTGAAGGAGGCGCACGGCTGGCTCGCCCAGGACCTGGAGCGCACCGCGCAGGTCGTGGAGTACGGCATCCACTCGCTGATCACGGTCCCCCTGCGGGCAGGGAACCTGGTGATGGGGGTGGCGAACTTCTGGCGCTCCGAGAAGCCCGAGCCGTTCGACGAGGAGGAGCTGGCCCTCGCCGAGGAGCTGGTCGCCCGGGCCGCGGTCTCGATCGACAACGCGCGCCGCTACACACGCGAGCACACGATGGCCGAGACGCTGCAGCGCAGTCTGCTGCCCCGCAATCTGCCCGAGCAGAGCGCCCTGGACATCTCGTACCGCTATCTCCCGGCCCAGGCGGGGGTGGGCGGCGACTGGTTCGACGTGCTGCCGCTGTCCGGCGCGCGGGTCGCGCTGGTCGTCGGCGACGTCGTGGGCCACGGCCTGCACGCGGCGGCCACCATGGGGCGGCTGCGCACGGCGGTGCACAACTTCTCGGCGCTGGACCTGCCGCCCGACGAACTGCTGGGGCTTCTCGACGAACTGGTCGCCCGCATCGACCAGGACGAGGCGACGGAGGACGGCAGCGCCGCGATCACCGGCGCGACCTGTCTGTACGCCGTCTACGACCCGACCACCCGGCAGTGCGTCGTGGCCCGGGCCGGCCACCCGCCGCCCGCGGTGGTCCGCCCGGACGGCAGTGTGGACTTCCCCGAGGTGCCCGCCGGTCCGCCGCTCGGTCTCGGCGGTCTCCCCTTCGAGACGGCCGAGCTCAAACTGGAGGAGGGCAGCAGGCTCGTCCTCTACACGGACGGGCTCGTCGAGGACCGGGAACGGGACATCGACGTCGGCCTCGAACTCCTGCGGACCGCCCTGGCCGGGGCCGACCGCTCCCCCGAGGACACCTGCCAGGCCGTCCTGAACGCCCTGCTGCCGCCCCGCCCGAGCGACGACATCGCGCTGATCGTCGCGGGCACGCGCGCACTCGGCGCGGACCGCATCGCCGAATGGCGGGTGCCGTCCGACCCGGCGGCCGTCGGCGAGGTACGCGCCTCGGTCACCCGGCAGCTGACGGAGTGGGGCCAGGACGACCTGACGTTCACGACGGAGCTGATCCTCAGCGAGCTGGTCACCAACGCGATCCGGTACGGCAACGGCCCCATCGAGGTCCGTATGATCCTCGACCGCAGTCTGATCTGCGAGGTCTTCGACGGCAGCAACACGTCACCGCATCTGCGGTACGCGGCCTCGACGGACGAGGGCGGACGCGGGCTGTTCCTCGTGGCTCAGCTCACCGAGCGCTGGGGCACCCGCTACACCCCGGCGGGCAAGGTCATCTGGACGGAACAGCCGCTCTCCTGAGCCGGACGTCACCGTGCGAAGCGGCGTGCCGTACGGGCGCTCACGGCGTGCCGTTCCCCTGGAGGCGTTCCAGGTCGTCGGGGCGTACCTGGATGACGAACAGCGCGACCAGGGCCGCGACGAGGGCGAAGATCGCGGCGATGACGAAGGCGTGCGAGATGCCCGACGTCAGCACCTGGTCGCCCCAGGGCGACGGGAGTTCGCCGGTCCTGCGGAACCGCAGGCGCTGGGCGGGGGTCGCCTCGGCCATGAACGCGCGGACCTGGTCGGCGGCCTCGTTGCGGCTGGCCGTGCCGAAGACGGTGACCAGGACGGACAGGCCGAGCGAACCGCCCACCTGCTGGGTGGCGTTGAGGATCCCGGAGGCCGCTCCCGCCTCCTGCGGTGCCACGCCCGACACCGCCATCAGGGTCAGCGACACGAAGTTCAGCCCCATGCCGAAGCCGAAGACCAGCATGGGCCCGAGGATGCTGCCCGCGTAGGTGCTGTCGACCTCGGTCAGGGTCAGCCAGGCGAGGCCGACGGCCGACAGGATCGCGCCGACCGTCATGAACGGCTTGGGACCCCAACGGGGCAGCAGCTGCGAGGCGATCGCGGCGCCCACCGCGATGACGGCGCTGACCGGCAGGAAGGCGAGGCCGGCCCGCAGCGGGCTGAAGCCGAGGACGTTCTGCACGAAGAGCGTCAGGAAGAAGAACATGCCGAACATCGCCGCGGCCAGGCTCAGCATGATGGCGTACACACCGGCGCGGTTGCGGTCGCGGAACATCCACAGTGGCGTGATGGGCTGCCTGGACCGGCTCTCGACGAAGATGAAGGCGGCGAGGAACACCACGGCCGCCACGAACGCCCCCACGGTCAGGCCGTCGCTCCAGCCGTCCTCCGAGGCGCGGATGAAGCCGTAGACGAGCAGCACCATGCCCACGGTGGAGGTGAGTGCGCCGAGGACGTCGAAGTGGCCCGGCATCCGTTCGGACTCCCGGATGTAGCGGGGCGTCGCGAGCGCGATCAGCAGGCCGATGGGGATGTTGACGAACAGGACCCAGCGCCAGTCCAGCCACTCCACGAGCACGCCGCCCGCGAGCAGGCCGATCGCGCTGCCGCCGGCCGAGACCGCGGCGAACACGCCGAACGCCCTGTTGCGCTCGGGTCCTTCGCGGAACGTGGTGGTGATCAGCGAGAGGGCCGTCGGGGAGGCGATGGCGCCGCCGACGCCCTGCAGGGAGCGCGCCGCGAGCAACTGCCAGGACTCCTGGGACAGTCCGCCGAGCAGCGAGGCCAGCACGAAGAGCAGCACGCCGAAGACGAAGACCCTGCGGCGGCCGAGGATGTCGCCGAGCCGGCCGCCGAGCAGGAGCAGACCGCCGAAGGTCAGCGTGTAGGCGTTCACCACCCACGAGAGGTTCTCGGTCGAGAAGCCGAGCGAACTCTGGATGTGCGGGAGGGCGATGTTCACGATGGTGATGTCGAGGACCACCATCAACTGGCACGAGGCGATGACGAGGAGTGCGATTCCGCTGCCGTGGCCCCGCTCCGGGGTCTTGGCAGTGCCGGAAGGTGTCGCGTGTGAGCCCGTCATGGGATCGGCCTGTGTCCTGGCGGTCGTCCGGCTGCGGACGTCCGCTACACCGACGTTAGCCCCGGGCTCCGGCGCTCACCAGTCGATCACCCGGGTTCCCGGGCGGCGCCCGGGAGGTGACGCCTGGATGCGGGCTCGCACAGTGGTACGCGGTGCCCCGTCCCGGTCAGTCCTCACCCCTGACGATGTTCCCCTCCGGCTCCGCAAAAGGACGGCGGGTGTCCCGGTCGGCTGTCGCCGGAAGGCAGAAGCGCACGCCTCCCACGCGGCGGCGCCGGGCCTGCGCCCAGCCGGTCTCGGGGCGCCGGACGGTGTCCTGTGTGCTGCCGTACGCGGTCACGACTCCTCACATTCCTTCCGCGTCCCGGTCCCTCCGGGGGCCGGTTCCGCGTCATGTCGCTGCCGTTTGTCGTCCACGGCTGCCGGGTCCCCCGCAGCGGTGCCCGGAAACCCGGGCATCCTGGTCGTGTCTTCGGCGCGCCCGCCGGTCCCCCGTACGGGTGGAACCGGCGTCAGTGGCCGGCTCGGGGGTTCCGCTCACGGGCCGGCTCCGTCCCCGGCGAGGGGGGTCGCGCGTCGCGCTCGGAGTCGTGCTGCTCCAGCAGCGACAGCAGACCCGCGACCGACAGGCCCGCGTCGGCCGGGTGGCGCAGGATCGTCCCGGGCTCGATGCGGTATTCGTTGGTGCGGCCCTGCCGGGTGTGCGTGAGATAGCCATCCTGTTCCAGATCAGAAATGATCTTCTGAACAGCACGCTCGGTGAGCCGGCAGCGCGCCGCGATGTCCCGGATGCGGGTGTTCTGGTTCTCGGCGATCGCGGCCAGCACCCGTGCGTGATTGGTGAGGAACGTCCAGCCGGTGTGTGTCTCAGGTACTTCACCCATGACCCCCAGCATACGACCTGGCATTCACGCAAACCAAAGGGTGAAAGATTTTTCATGTATCACTTGACGTGTGAAAGTTTGGGACGGAGTCTGGAGGAGACAGTGACGGTGGATGCCCCGGGAGCGGCTGCCATGTCGGAACCAACGCTTTCCTCGCAGGTCGGCGGTTCACGCACAGCCTCCCGCGGAGGCCCGTCAGCCCCCGCGCGCGAGCAGTTCCTCGCCCCCTCGGAGACCTCGTCACCGTTCGCACCCGCGGGCGGTACCGAGCGCGGGACCCCGCACCCGCACCCCGGCACGAAGCAGAGCACCATGGAGGAGAGATCGTTGTCCGGTGACGCCACGGAGGCCCTCGACATCGTCGACGCCACCGACGCCGAGCAGAGTCTGCGCGTCGAAGTCCTCCAGCTGAAACGCGCCATGCAGACGCGGCCGGTCATCGACCTGGCCCGCGGGGTCCTCATGGCGTCTTTCGGGCTGGACCCCGAGGAAGCGTGGAGCGTACTCGTCACGGTCTCCCAGAAGGCCAACATCAAGCTGTTCCATCTCGCCGAGGGCACGGTGGCCGCCGTCACGGGCGAGCCGCTGCCCGAGGCCCTGCGCCAGCAACTGTCCGCGGCGGTCGCCGAACTCGTAGCAGGGCGCTCGGCGGCCCAGGAGTCGGAGCCGTGAACGCGCGGGACGTCCCGGCGGACGCCGGGGCGGGCACCGCGGCCGGTGTCCCGCCGCCTCACAGCGCCGCCAGCACCTCTGCCCGGTACTCGGTGTAGACGGCGCGCAGGGCGGGAGCCGGCCAGTGCGGCGGGAGGAGTTCGCCGGGCAGCACCGGGTCGGTGACCAGATGCCGTACGACGGCGGCGAACGCGGCGAAACGGTCGGCCGGCCGTGCGGTGCGGGCCACGTGTGCCAGCAGGGAGTCGGCGGTGTCGGCCCAGCCGTCGAGCGGCCACAGACTCCCGGCCAGTGCGCGCGCGGACTGCTCGGGCCGGGCGGTGAACCGCTCGGTGAGGTGTGTCAGACCCGCGGGCCACGGGCGCCGCAGGTTGGCCGGCCGCAGCCACACCCCCTCCCGCAGTTCCGCCAGCCGCAGGCCGGTCAACTCGGCGCGCAGTTCGGCTCGTTCGGCCGGACCGCGGCCGGTGGCGGTGACGACGACAGTCTCCCACGTGCCGTCCCAGTCCCGGGTCCTGGGGTGCACGGCCTCGTCCTGGCGGCGCTGGCGTTCCAGCAGCCGTTCGCTGAGCCGGTAGACGCCGTCGGCGCGCCGCAGATCGCCCGCCGTCACCATCCGGCTGAGTGCGGCCCGCAGGGTGGAGCCCGCGATGCCGAAGGGCTCCACGCTGCGGATCAGGTCCCGCACGGGAAGCTCGGGAGGGTGGACGCCCAGCAGGAGGCTCAGCACGACCGATCGTGCGGACAGCGGGCGCAGTCCGGGGTCGGCCGGTGACCGGGGCTCGTTCATCCGCATGGACGGCATTGTGCCCGGTCGGGCGAACGGGGCCGCGCCGGCGGCCCGGGGGCGACGGTGTTACACCATTGCTGCGACCGCAGAGATGGTGCAACACTGCGGACATGGTCCCGATCCTCACGCCGGAACAGTCCGCCACGCACGACGTCACCAACCAGGCCCCCGCCCTGGCCCCGTACGACGCGGCCGAGGACACGGCGCTGCTGGAAGGGCTCCGCCGCGAGGGTGCGGGATGGGCCGAGGGTGACATCCGCAGGCTGGGCCGCGTGGCGGGTGGGGAGGAGGCGCAGGAGTGGGCCGGGCAGGCCGACCGCCATGAGCCGGAGCTGCGTACGCACGACCGTTTCGGCAACCGGATCGACGAGGTCGAGTTCCACCCCGCCTGGCACCGACTGCTGGGCACCGCGGTGGCCGAGGGTCTGGCCGCCGCGCCCTGGGCCGACGACCGGCCCGGCGCCCATGTGGTCCGCACGGCCGGCGGACTGGTGTGGGGGCACACCGACGCCGGGCACGGCTGCCCCACCTCGATGACCTACGCGGCCGTACCCGCGCTGCGCAAGCAGCCCGAACTGGCCGCGGTGTACGAGCCCCTGCTGGTCAGTCGCGTCTACGAGCCGGGGCTGCGCGTCCCGGGCGGGAAGCGCGGGCTGCTGGCGGGCATGGGCATGACCGAGAAGCAGGGCGGCTCGGACGTCCGCACCAACACGACGGCCGCCGCGCCCACCGCGGAGCCCGGTGCGTACACCCTGCGCGGCCACAAGTGGTTCACGTCCGCCCCGATGTGCGACGTGTTCCTGGTCCTCGCCCAGGCGCCGCGCGGTCTGTCCTGCTTCCTCGTGCCGCGGATCCTGCCCGACGGCAGCCGCAACACCTTCCGTATCCAGCGCCTCAAGGACAAGCTGGGCAACCGCTCGAACGCGTCCTCGGAACCGGAGTTCGACAACACCGTCGCCTGGCTGGTCGGTCCTGAGGGACAGGGCGTCAAGACGATCATCGAGATGGTCAACTGCACCCGGCTCGACTGCGTGATGATGAGCGCGACGCTGATGCGCAAGACCCTCGTGGAGGCCGGCCACCACACCAAGCACCGGGGCGCCTTCGGTGCGCTGCTGATCGACCAGCCGCTCATGCGCAACGTGCTGGCCGACCTGGCGCTGGAGTCGGAGGCCGCCACGACCCTCACGCTGCGGCTCGCCGGCGCGGCCGACCGTGCGATCCGCGGCGACGCCCAGGAGGCGGCCTTCCGCCGGATCGCCACCGCCGTCGGCAAGTACTGGGTGACCAAGCGCGGCCCGGCGTTCACGGCCGAGGCGCTGGAGTGCCTGGGCGGCAACGGCTATGTCGAGGAGTCGGGCATGCCCCGTCACTACCGCGAGGCCCCGCTGCTCTCCATCTGGGAGGGGTCGGGCAACGTCAACGCCCTCGATGTGCTGCGGGCCCTCGGCCGGGCGCCCGAGACCGGCGAGGCGCTGTTCGCGGAACTCGCCCTGGCCCGCGGCGCCGACGCCCGGCTGGACGCGGCCGTCGGCAGGCTCAAGGACCAGCTGCGCGACCTGAGCGACCGGCAGGGCTTCGAGTCGGGCGCCCGCCGGCTGGTGGAGCTGATGGCGCTGACCCTGCAGGGCTCCCTCCTGGTCCGGCACGCACCGGCGGCGGTCGCCGACGCCTTCTGCGCCACCCGGCTCGGCGGCGACTGGGGACACTCCTTCGGCACCCTTCCGGCCGCCGCGGACCTGACCACGATCCTGGACCGCGCCCTGCCCGACACGGCCGCGCGGCCTTAGCAGCGGGCGCCCACGTCTGGCCTGATCATGCTGAACGCCCCTGTCGGCAGGCGCGTATGACTTCCCGGAACCGCGCCCGCAGCAGGGGCGCGCACGCCGGGAAGAGACGAGGGATCGATGACCGAACAGCGTTACCACGTCATGGGCATGACCTGCGGCCGCTGTGCCGACAAGCTCGGGGCGGAGGTCGGCGGAGTCCTCGGTGTGAACGGCGTGCAGGTCGACCTCGACACCGGGTCGGTGACCGTGACGGGTGAGGCGTTCGACGGCGCGAAGGTCTGCGCGGCCATCGCGGGAGCCGGTTTCGAGGTCGCCGCCGTGCTCTGACCCCCGCCCGCCGCACGCACCGGGCGTGCTGTCCAGCCGAAAAGATGCCTTTCATCCTAACGAAGGGCACAACCGGACGGACCGCACGAGCCGGGCTCCGCGTCCACTAGCTTCCCTTCCCTGCGCATGAGCCCGCGCATCGGGGCCACCAGGGCGCAGCAGGGACAGAGGAGCGACGTGGCCGGAGTGAGCCTCCCGGAACATCCGTACGACCGCACGGAGGCGACCCGGCTGCTGTGCGCCGGCACGTATCAGGACGCCGCCTTCCGCCGTCGGGTCATCGACGAACTGGTGGTCCACCAGGAGCGTCCCGTGGCCCCGCCGCTGGGGGTCGACGTGCTTCCCGTACTGACGCACGCCGTGCGGATCACCCGGCAGGAGTCCCGGACCGCGGGACTGATGCTGGCCGCCTGGCTGGGGTTCCTGCTGTCCGACGTGGTGATGTTCTGGGACAGCGTGGGCGACCGCTCGGGCATCGGGGCCGACGTCGGCCTCGGTGACGTGTTCACCGCGTTCTACCTGGGCGACGACAGGCTGACCGCCGGAATGCCCATGCCGTGGTCGCAGTTCTACGCGTTCGTCGCCCTCGGCCTCTGGTTCGCCCGGTCCGTACGCGCGCAGGGCGCCGACGGCCGCCAGGCGGGTCTGCCCGCTCCGGTGGCGAAGGCCGCCGCCGGTGCCGGCGTCGCGGTGACCGTGTGCGCCGCGCTGTTCGCCGTCTTCTACTGGTGCTGGTTCGTCGCCGGGGTGCTCGACGGTGCCGTACAGACGCCCTACCCGCTGCTCTTTCCGCTGCTCATCGCCCTGATCGCCTGGTGGCACGAGACCACCCAGCGCAGGGCCCTGTGCCGCTGGCTGTCCCGCTGGACGTTCCGGACGACGACCCAACCGGACCTGCCCGCGGGCCCGTTGTACGAGGACCTGGTCGCCGCCGTCCGCCGCGAGCAGTCGGCCGCACTGACCCTGTACGAGCCGGACAGTCCCTTCGTCGGGATGGGCTCGCCCCGCCGGTCCTGGTCGTTCGCGATGGAACTGCGCAAGCGCTCCGCTCCGCCGAACGGACCCGAGGCCGCGGACACGGGCCCCTCCTCCCCCTCCCCCGACGGTTCGCTGATTCCGCACCAGACGCACGGCCCGCTCACCGCGGAGAGCGCCCTCGCCATGATCGAGCCGCAGTTGGTACGGCTGCGCGAGTCCGCCGCGCTCACCGGGAAGGACCGGCTGCGGGAGCTGGAGGTCGACCGCTTCGTCTGTCTGCCGGGCGGTGTCGGCCGCGACGAGGTGCTGCGCCTCGGCGGCAGCGACGACGTGCACGCCGTGCAGGCGGACGGACAGCGTGCCGGGGACGGCCGGACCGTCTACGACCCCGCCCAGGTCGCCGCGCATCTGAGGGAGGCCGTGGACGAGGGCGGCGAGGGACGGCGCGTCTTCCTCCGCGTCCGCATCGGCGCCTGGCACGAGCAGGTCGTGGTGACCGTCCTGGTCCGCGTGCACACCCAGGGCGGCATGCTCGTGATGGAGGTCGTCCCGTATGTGCTCGGCCCCGTCCGCAAGGACTTCAAGAGTGTGGACGCCCTCGTGGACCGGCTGCCCGAGAGCTGGGCGAGCGGTGCCGCACGCGCCCTCGGACACGGGCCCGCGACCGGGGTGAGCACCGCCCTCGGCGCGCTGAGGACCCTCGCCAGGGAGATCGGCACCGGCTGGTCGGACCGGGAGACGGACCCCGACGTGCCGCGTGTCTCACTACGCGAGCTGGCCAGTACGACGGCCCTCTCGCCGTACCAGGAGATGGACGTCACCCGGTACATCAAGACGGTCCAGGAGCGCATCGTGAACGGCATGCGCGAGGCACTGCAGTCCCACGGCTACCGGACCGACCAGTTCGAACAGCACGTCTACCAGGTCAGTGGCGGAAGCGTCTTCGTGCAGGACATGTCCGGCGGCGCCGTCGCCACGGGCAGCCACGGCAGCGCGAGGGCGCACACCAACGCCCCCGCCGCGGCGAACGGCACGCCGCCGCGCAGCGGCGCCTAGAACCACCGAGAACCTCATCCGAACCCCGGCCCCGAGGACCAGGACATGAACGACACAGGACACCCCACCGGCGGCCGGCCCGCGCAGGACGGCGGATCCGGCAGCGTGCACATCGGCTCCATGAGCGGCGGTTCGATCGCCACCGGCAGCCACGGGCACGCGACGTCCGTCAACCACACCGCGGCCGGGACCGCCCTGCCGCACGAGGAGCTGCTGCGGGCCGTCCGCGCCCTCCGCGAGGCGCTGCCCGTCCAGGAGCGCAGCGCCGAGGACATGTCCCTCGACGGCGAACTGGCGGACGCGGAGAGCGAGATCGTCCGCACCGGGGTCGCTCCCCCGGAACGCCTCACCCGGCTGCTGGTGAGCGTACGGGGCTGGCTCGGTTCGCAGGCCGCGGCGGCGGGGGCGGTCGCCTCGGCCACCGCCGTCGTCCAGGGCATCGCCCAGCTCCTCGGATGACGGGCCGGACGGTGACAGGCAGGACCCGCGGTATGCGGGTGTTCGACACCGAGCGGCAGGAGTGGGCGGGGTCCCGGCGCGAACGCCTCTTCCACCCCGACCAGTACCTCGACGTACGACGGCAGAAGGCCGTCCGGCGGAAGACGGCGATCGTCCTCGCGGTGGCCGGCCTCGCCTTCGGTGTCTGGGCCCTGGCCTGGAAGGACGAGCCGGAGCCCTACCGGAACTTCACCGCCGCCCGGTCGGACACCAAGAAGGAGCCCTCGGACGGGTCGGGGAACGGGGACGGGTCCGGGGGCGGCTCGCCGTCGGCACAGCCCTCCGCCGCCCTGCCCGCGGACTACGAGCCCCTTCAGGACGCCGAGGGGTTCCGGGTGGCGCTTCCGACGGGCTGGGAACGCGACAGCCGGTCGTCGCAGTTCGGTATCGACGTGGTCGACTACCGCAGCCCGGACGGCACCCGAAGGCTCCAGGTGTTCCAGGTCATGGAGACCTCCCCGTACGAGTCCTTGCAGGTCGCGCAGGTGGAGGCGCAGAAGCTCGACGGATACGAGGCGATCTCCCTCACGGAAGTACCCGGCGACGGGGGCCAGGCCGCCGAGCACGAGTACCGGGCGGACGAGATCGCGGGCGAGCAGGGCGGCGGCGGTGCCCGGCACGTGATCGACCACCGCTTCGAGGCCGCCGACGGCGAACGGTACGCGGTGGTCGCGTACGGCTCGGACGCCGACGGACCGGACGACGAGCGGGAACTCGTGGACACGGCGCTGCGCTGGTTCTGCCCGCCGGGCACGCAGTGCGGGACGCCCGCGGGGTGACGGGCCGCCGGCGCTCGCTCCGGCGGGCCGGTGCGGACCTCAGGAGGGCGCCGCGGTCGTGCCCCGCACTTCGAGGACGGGCGGGCTGAGGACGACCTGGCCCGGCCGGGCGGGGTCGGCGATCCGGTCGAGCAGGCACTGCGCGGCACGGCGGCCGACGTCGTGGCCCGCGCTGTCCACGGTGGTGAGCCAGAGGTGGCGCAGCCGGGCGAGGTAGGTGTTGTCGTAGCCCACGAGGGAGAGGTCGCGGGGGACCTGGAGGCCGAGTTCCTCGGCGGCCGACAGCGCGCCGACGCAGGCGATGTCGTTGAAGGCGAACACGGCGGTGGGCCGCCGTGCGGCGCTGAGCAGCCGGACCGTGGCCCGGTAGCCGCCCTCCTCGGTGAGGTCGCCCTGTGCCACGACGGCCGTGTCGCCCAGCCCGTGCTCGCGCATGACGGCTTCGAAGCTGCGGCGGCGCAGTGCGCCGACCATCCCCTGTCCGGCGATGTGGGCGATGTGCCGGTGGCCGAGCCCGATGAGGTGTTCGGTGGCGAGACGGGCGCCGTACTCGTCGTCGTTGGCGACGATGTCCGCGCGGGGCAGGACCGGCTCACGGGCGCCCGCGACGACGGTCGGCAGCCGTCCGGCCGCCGTCCGCAGCATCTGCGGGCCGGGCAGGGTGCCCACCGCGACGAGTCCGTCGACCCGCAGGTCCGTGAACATGCGGGTGAGGTCCTCGCCGAGCCGCCGGTTCAGATGGCCGTCGGCCAGCAGCATGTGCAGACCGTGGGCGTCCAGCAGGGAGTTGAGGCCGTCCAGCAGTTCCACGAACCAGGGGTTGCGCATGTCGTTCAGGAGCACGCCCACCATGGGGGTGCCCCCTGACCGGGCGTGGTCGAGGGCCTGCGGATGGGCGCGCCGCTCGCTGAGGCTGCGCGCGGCGGCGTTGGGCCGGTAGCCGAGCTCCTCGACGGCGGCCAGGACGGCCTCGCGCTTCTCGGGGCGCACCCGGTCGGAGCCGCGCAGCACGAGGGAGACCAGGGATTTGGACACTCCGGCCCGTTCGGCGACATCGCGGATCGTCGGTGGTCTCATGAATTGGACCGTTCCACACGTTTCGACGGAAAGTCAAAGGGGTTGACACCTGCTGTGACGAACTCCAGTGTGATCCGGAACGGTCCTGGACCGATCCAAAAACACCGCGCCACCGAAGAACACAGCACCACCGAAGAGCACGGTTCCACCGAACAGCACCGCACCACCGATCCGAAGAGGGACAGTCATGGGGAGTACGCTCGGCGTCGCCGTCGTGGGGTTCGGCTGGATGGGGCGGGTGCACACCCAGGCGTACACGCGCGTGCCGCACCACTTCCCGGGGCTGTCCCTGCGGCCCGAACTGATCGCGGTCGCCGACGAGGTGCCCGGCCGGGCCGAGGAGGCCGCCGCCCAGTACGGCTTCGCCACGGCGGCCCGGGACTGGCGCGAGGTCGCCGCCGACCCCCGGGTCCAGGCGGTGAGCGTCGCCGCTCCGAACTTCCTGCACCGTGAGATCGGCGTCGCCATGGCCGAGGCGGGCAAGCACCTCTGGATCGAGAAGCCGGTCGGTCTCACCGCCGCCGACGCGCGGGCCGTCGCGGGCGCCGTCGCCACCGCGGGCGTCCAGGGCACGGTCGGCTTCAACTACCGCAACGCGCCCGCCGTCGCCGCCGCCCGCGAACTGATCGCCGCCGGTGAGATCGGCACCGTCACGCACCTCCGCATCCGCCTCTTCAGCGACTACGCCGCCCACCCCGAAGGCGCCCTGACATGGCGTTACGAGCGTGAGCGCGGCGGCAGCGGCGTGCTCGGCGACCTCGCTTCGCACGGCGTGGACCTGGCCCGCTTCCTGCTGGGCGAGATCGCGTCGCTGACCGCCGACACGGCCGTCTTCGTCCCCGAGCGGGCCCGGCCCACCGGTGCCACCGCCGGCCACACCCGGTCCGCCGGCGGCGAGTTGGGGCCGGTGGAGAACGAGGACTACGTGTCCTGTCTGCTGCGCTTCGCCTCCGGCGCCCGCGGTGTCCTGGAGGCCTGCCGGGTCTCGGTCGGCGAGCAGAACAACTACGGCTTCGAGATCCACGGCACCAAGGGCGCGGTCTCGTGGGACTTCCGTCGTATGGGTGAACTGGGCGTCAGCCGCGGCACGTCGTTCCAGGACCAGCCCGTCAGCACGCTGTACGTCGGCCCGGGGCACGGCGAGTACGCGGCGTTCCAGCCGGGGTCGGCCAACAGCATGGGCTACGACGACCTGAAGGTGATCGAGGCGCACAACTTCCTGCGCTCCATCGCCGAGAGCACCCCGTACGGGGCCACGCTGGAGGACGCCGTCCACAGCGCAACCGCCCTGGACGCCATGGCCCGTTCCGCCGAGCACGGCACGTGGGTGAGTCCGGGGGACTGAGTCTGGCATAAGCCCGGGGTACGTGCCGACACGCGCCGTGGGCCCACCGGATCATCAGTAGGATTGCCTGCTCATGGACACACGCCAGGTGAACGAGATGATCGCTGTCCCGCCGGGGCAGGTCACGCTGTCGGACCGGCGGACGCGGCGCAGTTGGTCGGTCGAGCTCGCGCCCTACCGGCTCGGGGCCTTCCCGGTCACGCAGGCGCTGTACGCGCGGGTCTCGGGCATGTGGCCGAGCAGCGCCGACGGGGACCAGCTGCCCGTCGAGGGGGTCTCGTGGTGGGACGCGGTCCGGTTCTGCAACGCCCTGTCGCTGCGGGAGGGCCTGACGCCGGCCTACGCCATCCGGGCGGACGGCGGGGGCGTCGAGTTAGAGGTCGACTGGGACAGGGCCGCCGACGGCTACCGGCTGCCCACGGAGGCCGAGTGGGAGCACGGCTGCCGTGCGGGGACGCCGGGGCCACGGTACGGACCGCTCGACGAGATCGCCTGGTACCGCGACAACTCGCAGGAGCGCGTCCACGACGTGGGCGGCAAACGGCCCAACCAGTGGGGGCTGCACGACATGCTGGGCAACGTGTGGGACTGGTGCTGGGACGTCTACGACGCGGAGGTGTACGGCGGGTACCGGGTGTTGCGCGGGGGCGGCTGGTTCGACGAGCACTGGAGTGTCCGCGCGAGCGCGCGGCGCCGCAGCCATCCGAGTTACCAGGTCGACGACGTGGGCTTCCGGGTCGCCCGATCCGTGGGGTGAGCCGTCCGGCGGGGTTTGTGTGCCGGGGGGGGCGTGTGCGGGTGGGTTTCGTGTGTGGCTGCGGGTCGGTGGGGGTTGGCCGCGCAGTTCCCCGCGCCCCTGGCCCCTCAGGGG
>NZ_JBHWZP010000027.1:0-50148 GCF_042728395.1 Streptomyces sp. NPDC060205 | reverse complement strand
GTCGGCCACAGCACCGCTGACGGCACCTCACGCCAGGCGGCGGAACACCGGCTTCACCGGGCGTCCGGTCAGCCAGGGTGTGGGATCGCCCGCGTCCAGCGCCTTGCGGTACACCGCGCACGCCTGGGCCACCACGTCCACGGTGTGGTCGATGTCGGTGTCGCTGAGCGCGCTGCTCACCACGAACGACGGGGCGAGCACCCCGCCCGCCAGGAGCCGGTGCAGGAACAGGGTGCGGTACTCCTGCGACGGCTGCCCCTTCTCGTCGAGGGTCGCGAAGACGAGGTTGCTGGCCCGGCCCCGTACGACGACGTGGTCGCCGACGCCCATACCGGCGGCGGCCTCGCGAACCCCGGCGGCCAGCCGCTCGCCGAGAGCGTGCAGGCGGGCGGTGATGCCCTCCTCGACGTAGGTGGTGAGCACGGCCGTCGCGGCGGCCAGGGAGTGCGTCTCCGCGCCGTGCGTCGTGGACAGCAGGAACACCCGCTCGCCGGAGTGCCGCAGCCCGCCCCGCTCCATGAGGTCGCGGCGCCCGGCCAGCGCGGAGACGGCGAACCCGTTGCCCAGCGCCTTGCCGAAGGTGGAGAGGTCGGGGACGACTCCGTACAGGCCCTGGGCGCCCGCCTCGGACCAGCGCAGGCCGGTGATCATCTCGTCGAAGATCAGTACGCAGCCGTGCCGGTCGGCCAGTTCGCGCAGGCCCGCGAGGTAGCCGGGCGGCGGCTCGGTGTGGGTGGCGGGTTCGAGGATCAGACAGGCGACCTCGCCCTGGTGCCGGGTCAGCAGTTCCTCCGTGGCGGCCAGGTCCCCGTACGGGAACGCCACCGTGAGGTCGGTGGTCGCCGCCGGGATGCCGGCCGACATGGGTGTGGTGCCGATGAACCAGTCGTCGGTGGAGAAGAACGGGTGGTCGCCGCAGATGGCCACCCGCGGGCGTCCGGTGACCGCGCGGGCGAGCCGTATCGCGGCGGTGGTGGCGTCGGAGCCGTTCTTCGCGAACTTCACCATCTCGGCGGTCGGCACGGTGGCCAGGAAGTGTTCCGCCGCCTCGGCCTCCACGATGGACGGCCGTACGAAGTTGCTGCCGCGGTCCAGTTCGCGGCGTACCGCCTCGATCACGCGCGGGTGGGCGTGGCCGAGGCTGACCGACCGCAGGCCGGAGCCGTACTCGATGTAGCGGTTGCCGTCGACGTCCCAGACGTGGGCGCCGCGGCCGTGGTCGATGACCGGGGCCAGGTGCTCGGGGTACTGGTCGTCGCCCTTGGCGTACGTGTGCGCGCCGCCGGGAATCACGGCGTGCAGCCGCTCGTTGGCCAGCCGCGACCGGGGCAGGGAGAATTCCTGACCGATGTCCACGGTCCGCACGCTCTCTTCGGTGTCCACGGTGTCTTCGGTGTCCACGGTGACTTCAGCTCTCTCTCTGCTTCAGGACCTCGGCGAGGCTCGGCGCCTCCCGGTCCCGCTGGGACATCGAGGTGGCGGGCAGCGGCCAGGGGATGCCGAGTTCCGGGTCGTCGAAGGCGATCGTCACGTCCTCGGCCGGGTCGTGCGGTCGGTCGATGCGGTAGGAGGTGTCGGCTGTCGCGGTCAGCGCCTGGAAGCCGTGTGCGCAGCCCGCCGGGATGTAGAGGGTCTTCTGCGTCTCACCCGACAGTTCGAACCACGCCACGTTGCGGTACGTCGGCGAGTTCGGCCGCAGATCCACGACGACGTCGAAGATCTCCCCGTACGAGCAGCGCACGAGCTTGGCCTCGCCCGCTCCGGAGCGCAGGTGCAGGCCGCGCAGGACGCCCCGGACCGAGCGGGAGACGCTGTCCTGGATGAAGGCGTTCGGGTCCAGGCCCACCGAGCGGACCACGTCGGCGTCGAAGGTGCGGCAGAAGAAGCCGCGCTCGTCGGCGTACGGCGTCGGTTCGAACAGGTACGCGCCGGCGATCGCCGGGACTTCGGTCGCTTTCATGAGGTTCATGAGGTTCATGAGGCCTTCCGCAGGGCGTGTGCAGGGCGGGCGGCCGGGAAGAGGGCCGCGGTCAACGCGGTGAACTGGTGGTCGAGTTGGCGGGTGGCCAGCAGGTTCCGCTCGGTGAGGGTCCGCCGGACCTGCGGCGCGCTGCGCTCCAGCTCCCGGAACTGCCGCAGGAGCCGGTCGGCGTCGACCTCGCGGGCCGGGTGGCAGTACGCGTCGAGCCCCATCCGGGCCATCAGCGCGTCGCTCTTCGCCGCGTAGCTGAGGGCGAGCGTCGGTGTGCCGGCCTTCAGCGCGCAGACCAGGTTGTGGTAGCGCGTCGCGACGACGGTGTCGGCCGCCGCCGTCTCCTTCATCAGGTCGGCCAGTGAGGACGCCTCGGAGGCGGTGACCAGCGGTGAGTCCACGGCGTCGAGGATCGCGGCGACCACCGGCCTGTCGCACTCGTCGCCGGTGAGCAGCCGGACGGGCCTGCCGTCCTCGACCAGCGCGCGGACGACCCGGGTGGTCCCCTCCAGATAGCGGCGGTGGATCTCCTCGGCGCGGGCGCGGTCGTCGTTGCCGCCGTGGAAGTCCATGACACCGACGCAGACCGTGCCCGGGGCCGGGGTGCCCGAAGGCTGTTGCGAGGACGCTCTCGACTGCGGTGCGGGCTGCGGCGTCGGCAGCGCGAACGCGAGGTCCGGGTAGACCTCGTCGTGTGCGGTGTCCACGCCCATGTCCCGCAGAGCTTCCCGCGAGTGGACGTCCCGGTAGGACCGGTACGCGGCCAGCCGCGCCGACCAGCGCACCAGGATCCGGGTCGGCCGGTTGCCGATCGCGGCGGCGCCGACACCGACGAGCGCGACGCGGGTGCGCGTCAGCCGGCCGCTCGCGCAGAGCAGGAAGAGGGAGTAGGGGAAGCCCCACGGCCGCAGGGGCAGCGTGGCTTCCAGGACGCCCATCCCGGGCACGATCACCACGTCGTGCCGGCGCACCCAGGCGGCGGTGCGGAAGACGTCGACCAGCTTGCCGAGGCCCTTCCCCACGATCGCGCCGAGGCGTGACGCGGTCCGGTACTCGCCGCGGTACCAGTGCAGCCGCGTCGCGGGGATCCCGTACCGGGCCTCGACGACCTCGGGTCCCCCGCACAGCGCGTCCACGGCCGCCTCCGGGTGGGCGGTGCGGAGGTAGCCGAGTACGGCCTCCAGCGATCCGTCGTTGCCGAGGTTGCCGGAACCGAGCAGGCCGAACACCCCGACGCGCACCGGGGTTTCGCCCCCGGGAGCCCCGGACGTCCCAGGCGCCCCAGATTCCCCGGACGCCCCGGGCGCCCCGGTCACCTCGGTTTCCGGCTTCATGTCCGCCTGCCCTCACGGCCGGCGACGACCGCGTCCACGGAGACGTCGTACCGGCCCGGGTCGACCGGGGCGCGGTCCTCGACCCGCTCGCCGGTGCCCGGCCGGGCCCGGCTGGTCATCCACGACGCCAGGTGGCGGTAGCAGGCGCGCCGGTCGGCCGGGGACAGCGGCGCCCGCCGGATCGCGGAGGCGAAGCCCCAGACGTACTCGGCGAGCAGCCGGGGTGTCGGGTGCAGGAGGCCTGCCCGGCGCGGGTCCAGGTTGACGCAGCGGGAGCGCTTGGAGGGGTTCGCGCGCTCGGCGCGGGTGGGGTGGTCGCGGCGGAAGTACAGCAGTTCCGGCACCTGGTGGAAGGGGCCGTGCAGGGTGATCTCGGCGACGAACGTGCGGTCCGCGTGGTGGTAGCTGTCGTGCGGCTTCACCCGGCGCAGCATGTCGGCCCGCATCACGCCGTAGAAGTCGTCGCCGCCGGGTTCGAACAGCAGGCTGCGGAAGCGCTCGGGCGCGTGCGGCGAGTCGGTGGCGAGCCCGTACTCGTAGGGGACCTTGACCTTGCCGTCCTCGTCGATGACGGCCTGGCCGCTGTGCGCGAGGACCACGTCGGGGCGCTCGTCCAGGGCCTCGACGCAGGCCCGCAGCAGGTCGCGGGCGTACAGGTCGTCGTGCGAGGCCCACTTGAACAGTTCGCCGCGGCACTCGGTGAACACGTAGTTGTGGTTCGGGGCGGCGCCGATGTTCCGGGGCAGCCGGATGTACCGGATGCGTGAGTCCCGTGCGGCGTACGCGCGGCAGATGTCCTGGGTCCCGTCGGCCGAGGCGTTGTCGGAGATGACCAGTTCGAAGTCCTCGTACGTCTGGCCGAGCAGGGCGTCGAGCGACTCGGCGAGGTACTCCTCGCCGTTGTAGACGGGCAGGCCGATGCTCAGCCTGGGTCGGGCAGTCATGGGGTCCTCACTTCGGGGATGGGGTGGTGGGCGCGCTCGCGCAGGGCGGACCGCAGTTGCAGCCACCAGACGGCCGAGGCGCAGACGGTCGCGGCGGCGACGCCCCAGGCCGAGCCGACGGTGCCGGCCAGGGCGGCTCCGCCGAGGCCGCCGCCGACATAGCAGGCGGAGGCGAAGAGCTGGCAGCGCAGGCTGCGGCGGGCGGCGGCGAGCGCGCGCAGTCCGGCCGCCGCGCCGCTGCCGAGTCCGGCACCCGCGACGCCGAGCGTGGCGGGCACGATGAGCTGCGCGGCGGAGTCCCAGACGTCGCCGAGCACGAGTTCGCCCGCCCGGTCCGGCATCAGCAGCAGGGCCGCGCCCCACAGCAGCGCGGCGGCGGCCTGTCCGCCGCCGAGGAGGAGGCAGAACCTGGCGAGCCGGTGCGGGGCCCGCCGCAGTACCCGGGCCGCCTCCGCGACGGTGACCAGGGAAAGGCCCATGAGGAGGGCGAGGAACGGGCCGAGGAGCAGTTCCGCGCCGCGGACCGCGCCCACCGCGCCGACGCCGACGATCACTCCGAGTCCGTACGCGCGCAGTTGGCTCGCGCCGCTGAGGCTGACGTTCTCCACCAGGTACCGGTAGCCGAGGTCGCGTTGCTCGCGCAGCCAGCCGCGTGCCAGGGCCGGCCGGGGGCGGATGCCGGACTGGAGGCAGCCGTAGCCGGCGGCGACCGCGGCGGACGCGCCCCAGGCGAGCACGAAGGCGGCGACGGTGTCCACGCGGGCCGCGATCACCATGGCCGGGACGAGCGCGACGCCCCATACGAGGTCGTTGACGAACGCCTTGCGTCCGGCGCCCGCGGCGAAGAACGCGAACCGCCAGGCGTCCTGGAGGAGCAGTGCCGGAAGGACGACGCCGAGGGAGATGAACGCGGGCCCCACCCGGTCGCCGATTCCCAGTCCGACCAGCAGGCACACCGCGCCGAGGGCCGCGCCCACGCCGAGCGCGGCGCCCGAGGAGCGGGCCGCCGCCGCCCGCCAGGACGCCTCCGGTACGCCGCTGAAGCGCACGACGAGCGGGTCGGTGGCGAGCCCGCGGGCGACGTTGAGCACCACGCCGTAGGTCAGCCAGGCCAGGCTGAACACGCCGAACGCGGTCAGGCCCAGCGAGCGTGCCACGTAGATGCCCACCGCGAAGTTGGTCATGCTGGAGGCCGCCTGATCGGCCAGTCCCCAGGACAGCCGGCCGACGATGCCCTTCCTGGCGGACCGATCTGCCGACTGGTCGGCGGACCGATCCGCGGACCGGTCGGCGGACTGCTCGGCGGGGCGGCCTGCGGCCGTGGCCCGGTCCGCCGGTGTCGGTGGCTTCTCCCCCTCGGTGGCCATCGGCGTCATGCCTTGATCAGCCCGGCGCCGTGCAGGGCGTCGGCCGCGACGACGACGGTGTCGAACGGCAGCCCCGCCCGTTCGGCGACGTCCAGCAGACTGTGCTCGCCGTCGGAGAGGCTGAGCACCCAGAGCATGGCCATCTGGGCCTGCTTGGCGTCGCTGCGGCCACCGAGCGAGTCGTACAGCCCGCGCCGTCCCAACTGTGGTTCGCCGTAGGGGCTGAGGTTGACGTAACTGCGGTTGCGGTCGAGCACGCCGAACGCCTCGCGGCAGACGGCGAGGGTGTCCTCCATCGCCTCCGGGGAGACGAAGTCCGGGTTGTCCCCCGAGGTGTGGTACTCGGGATAGCCGGCGTACGGGGTCCGGCTGAGCGAGCCCACGCCGAGGTTGAACCCGGGTGAGCAGTACTGCCGCTCGTCGTAGCCGTACGGGGTGAACTCGTTGATGCGGTGAGGGCGTTCGGACGCGGTCAGCACGTGCCGCAGCACGCGGTCGATCTCCGCGTCACCTCGCCTGCTCTGCTTGTAGTTCAACTGCCCCGAGTCCCCGGCGCAGGCCAGCACCAGCCCGTGCCTGACCCGCTCGATCCGCTCGGCGTTGCGGGCCAGCCAGGTGATCGCCCCGACGGTCCCGGGCGCGAAGATGAACCGGTAGGTGTAGTACGGCGTCGTCTCCGCCAGGGCACGGGCCAGGTAGGCCGCCACCGCGACGCCCGCCAGGTTGTCGTTGGCCAGCGACGGATGGCAGACGTGGCAGGAGACGATCACCTCGTCGGAGACCTGCCCCGGCACGACGTGCTCGGCGTAGGTGAGGTGCCCGTCGGCGAGGGTCGAGTCGATACGGACCTCGTAGTCGCCGTCCGGCAGCCCGTCCAGGGTCTCCTGGGACAGGCAGAAGCCCCACTTCGGCTCGTAGTAACTCGTGCGGTACGGGACCAGGTCGGGCTGGTCCGGCAGGGTGTACAGGTGCTCGCGCAGCTCGGACAGCGGCATGGTGGCGGACACCGGCACGCTGTAGCCGAGCACGTGCAGGCTGGACGCGGCGAAGTCGACGACCCGCCTGCCCGCGCTGTCGGCGATGTAGGCGTCCCGGATGTTCCACTCCTGCGGGACCGTCCAGTCGAGCACCTGCGTCCCGGTCGGCACCTCGTGCACCTGGAGAGGGACGTACTCGTTGACGATGTCCAGGGTGGCGCGCACCCCGTCGCCGGTGATGCTCCGGCAGAGCGGGTACAGCCGCTCCACCAGCGCGTGCATCTCCTCGCCCGGCGTGCTCATCGGCGCCACCGCAGGGTGTCGTCGACGGAGCCGGCCTCGGAGGCCGCGCGCAGTACGGCGAGGCGGGTGAAGCGCCGGTCGAAGTCCTCCTTGGTCAGCGCGTGTTTGCGGTAGGCGTCGGCGAGTTCGTGCGCGCCCTGCTCGACCGTCCACTCGCAGTCGAAGCCGGGGATCGCGGCGCGGAAGCGGGAGAAGTCCACCCGGTACGAGCGCGGGTCGGCGCCGTTCTCGCCGGTGATCCGCACCTTCGCCCCGGACACCGCGTCGGCGACCTGGTCGGCGATCTCGGCGACCGTGACGTTGTTGACCTCGCTGCCGATGTTGAACGCGCGGTCGTGCACCGCGTCCCGGGGCGCGGTCAGCGCGGCCGTGAAGGCGCGGGCGATGTCGGCGGCGTGCACCAGCGGGCGCCAGGGCGTGCCGTCGGAGAGCACCAGCACCTCGCCGGACAGCAGCGCGTGGCCCACGAGGTTGTTCAGCACGATGTCGGCGCGCAGCCGGGGCGAGTAGCCGAAGGCGGTGGCGTTGCGCATGAACACGGGGCTGAAGTCGTCGTCGGCGAGCGCGTGCAGGTCGTCCTCGACCCGCACCTTGGACTCCGCGTACGGCGTCACGGGGCGCAACGGGGCGTCCTCGGCGACGAGTTCACCGCCGCCGGCCGCGCCGTAGACCGAGCAGGTGGACGCGTACAGGAAGCGCCGCACCCCGGCCTCGCGGGCCAGCCGGGCCAGTCGTACGGAGGCGTGGTGGTTGATGTCGTAGGTGAGGTCCGGTGCCAGCGCTCCCAGCGGGTCGTTGGAGAGCGCGGCCAGGTGGATCACGGCGTCCACGCCGGCCACGTGCTCGGCCGTGACGTCGCGCAGGTCCACCCGGTGTCCCTGCGGGTCGTCGGGCTGCGGGCCGAGGACGCAGTCGGCGAACAGGCCGGCGTCGAGACCGACGACCTCGTGCCCGGCGGCGGCGAGGACCGGGGCCATCACGGTGCCCAGGTAGCCCTGGTGGCCGGTCAGCAGTACGCGCAAGGTTCATTCCCCCAGTGGTGAAGTGCCCGGGCCAAAAGTGCCCAGGTCGAGCGTGAGTTTGTGGACGGCGAACGCCTCGGCGTAGCGGGCGTGGCATTCGATGCCGCGGATGCGGGCGAGGCCGAGGAACGCCTCCCGGTCGTACCAGGGCCGGTGCCGCTGCGAGGGGTAGTGCTCCTGCAGCAGCCGCACCTTCCGTTCGGCGGTGTCGGGCGTCAGCGGCTGGTACGCCGCCATCCGGCCGAGGTCGCCGTCCCATTTGACGATCTCGTAGCCGAGTACGAGGTGGTCGCGGAACGCGGTGGGCAGCAGTCGCGCCAGGCCGCGGTGGTCCTGGTGCGCGTCGTCGGTGCGCGGGGCGAGGACCAGGTCCGGATCCGTGCGCGCGCGCAGTTCCTCGACGGCGGCCTTGGCCTCCTCCCACTGCGCGGGCAGCCGCCCGTCGGCCAGTTTGAGCACGGTCAGCCGCAGGTCGGCGCCGGGGCAGAAGGCTTCGAGCGCGGCCTGCTCCTCCTGTTCGCGTTCGCTGCCGCCGCCGGTGAGCACCAGGGCGTCGACGCGCAGGCCCGGCCGGGCGAGGCACATCGTCAGCAGGGTGCCGCCGGCGCCGATGGCGATGTCGTCGCAGTGCGCGCCGACCGCGACGATCCGGTCCAGGCGTCCGGATCCGAGCCCGATCACGCGCTGCCCACTCTGGTGCCCGCCCGTGCGCCGTCCCGCTCCCACACGGCCCAGGGGCGGTCGCCCCGGGCGTAGGCCTCGTCGAGGGCGGCCTTCTCCTTGACGGTGTCGGTCGGCTTCCAGAAGCCGCGGTGCTGGTGCGCCACCAGCCGTCCCTGCTTGGCCAGTTGGCCGCAGCCGTCGGCGACGAGGTCGCCGCCCTCCGGGATGTGGTCGAAGATCTCCTGGCGGAGCACGAAGTAGCCGCCGTTCTCCCACAGCGGCATGTCGCTGACCGCGGTGATGCCTCCCACCAGGCCGTCCTCGCCGAGGTCGACGCAGTGGAACGAGGACTGCGGCGGCACCACCATCATCGACGCGCCCGCGTCGCGGCGGGCGAACTGGTCGATCATCTGGGGCAGGGGTGCGTCGGTGAGCACGTCGGCGTAGTTGGCGAGGAACATCTCGTCGCCGTCGAGGTGGTGCCGTACCCGGCGCAGCCGCTCCCCGATCGGTGACTCGATGCCGGTCTGCGCGAACGTGATCGTCCAGTCGGCTATGTCGGTGGACAGCAGCTCGGTGCGCCCGCCGCGCAGGACGAAGTCGTTGGACGTCGTCTCCTCGTAGTTGAGGAAGAAGTCCTTGATGTGGTG
Source organism: Streptomyces sp. NPDC060205 (assembly GCF_042728395.1). Taxonomy (NCBI): domain Bacteria; kingdom Bacillati; phylum Actinomycetota; class Actinomycetes; order Kitasatosporales; family Streptomycetaceae; genus Streptomyces; species Streptomyces sp. NPDC060205. The sequence continues at coordinate 40,916 of NZ_JBHWZP010000027.1, read as the reverse complement.
GGCCCCGTAGCCGAGGCACAGGATGAACTCGGTGTGCCCGAAGTACGCGTAGTAGCGCATGACGTGCCAGATCAGCGGCCGGGGGCCGACCATGGCCATCGGCTTGGGCGTGTCGTCGGAGGCTCCGTTGCGCATGCGCAGTCCGTAACCGCCGCAGAACAGAACGACCTTCATGCTGCAATCTCCTTCACGACGCGTCCTCGACGGCGTTGAGTTCCGGTATGACGATGCTGAGTTCCGGTATGGGGAAGACCAGCCGGCCGCCCCACTCGTGCACGAAGGACAGCTGCTCGACCAGCTCGGTGCGCAGGTTCCACGGCAGGACGAGCACGTAGTCCGGCTTGTCGGCGGCGATCTGCTCGGGCGCCAGGATCGGGATGCGGGTGCCCGGGGTGAACCTGCCGTGTTTGTACGGGTTGCGGTCGACGGTGTACGCGAGCAGGTCGGGCCGGATGCCGCAGTGGTTGAGCAGGGTGTTGCCCTTGCCGGGGGCGCCGTAGCCGACGACGGTCTCGCCGCGCTCGGCCGCCTCGATGAGGAACTTCAACAGGTCCCGGCGGACCTTGGCGACCCGGGCTGAGAACTCGGTGTAGCCGGACAGCTCCTGGAGCCCGGCGGCCTTCTCCCTGGCCAGGACGTCGGCCACCCGCTGGGACGGCTCGCCCGCCACTTCGGCGGGGCGGGCATGGAGCCGGATGGAGCCGCCGTGCGTGGGCAGCAACTCGACGTCCACGAGCGTGAGTCCGCCGCTCGCCAGGGCCCGGATCGCGGACGCGACCGTGTAGTACTGGAAGTGCTCGTGGTAGATCGTGTCGTACTGGTTGTCCTCGATGAGGGTCAGCAGGTGCTGCACCTCGATGGAGACCCAGCCGTCGTCGGCGACCAGGGCGCGCAGCCCCTGGGTGAAGCCGACCACGTCGGGGATGTGCGCGTACACGTTGTTGGCGACGACCAGGTTCGCCGGACCGTGCTCGGCGCGGACGGCGGCGCCGGTCTGCGGGGACAGGAACTCCGTGAGCGTGGGCACGCCCGCGTCCCGTGCGGCGGCGCCGACGTTCACCGACGGCTCGATGCCCAGGCAGCGGATCCCCCGGTCCACCACGTGCTTGAGCAGATAGCCGTCGTTGCTCGCGACCTCGACCACGAACGCGTCGGGGCCGAGGCCCACGCGCTCCACGGCGTCGGCGACGAAGGTCCGCGCGTGCTCCACCCAGGAGGTCGAGAAGGAGGAGAAGTACGCGTACTCCTTGAACGTGTCCTCCGGGGTGATCAGCGGAGGGATCTGCGCGAGCCAGCAGTCGGTGCACACCCGCAGGTGCAGCGGGTACGCCGGTTCGGCTTCGTCCAGTTGTTCCGCGGCGAGGAAGCTCTCGCACGGCGGGGTCGCTCCCAGGTCGACGACGCTTTCGAGCGCCGCCGAGCCGCAGAGTCGGCATCGTGTCATCTACTGCCCCCATCCCGCTCGCGCAGGTGCCCCCGGCGCGAGCCAGTGTTTCCCTCACGTAGCGGCGGCGGGCCGTCCCCGCCGCCCGACCGGCCCGCGATCGCGGAGCGGTACCCCTCCACCAGGCGTTCGAGGCCGACGGCCGGGCTGAAGCCCTGCTCGTACCGGCTTCGGGCCGCCCGGCCCATTTCTTGGTTGCGCTCCTGACCGGCCGTGATCCGGCGCAGGCAGGAGGCGAGCGAGGCGGGCTCGCCCGGCCGGTGCAGCAGCCCGCTCACCCCGTCCTCGACGAGTTCGACGAAGGCGCCGTGGGCGGCGGCCACGGTCGGGACCCCGGCCGCCATGGCCTCCACGACGACCAGGCCGAAGGCTTCCAGCCAGGTCGAGGGGGCCACCACGGCGACCGACCGCGCGATGGCCTGCCGGCACTGGGCGGGGTCGTACAGGCCGACGTAGCGCACGTCGTCCCGGTCCGCCGCCCAGGCGGTCACCTCGGCCTCCAGCGGTCCCGTGCCGGCGATCATCAGCGGTACGCCCACCCCGCCGTCCGCCGCGAGCTCGTCCCACGCGGCCATCAGCAGCCGGACGCCCTTGGCCTCCGCGAGGCGGCCGAGGTAGAGCACGTGCTCGCCCGCGCCCGTGCGGCGGACGTCCGGTTCGGGGACGAAGTTGTGCTTCACCGCGAGGCGTTCGGCGGGCATGCCGGACCGCACCAGGACGTCGCGCTGCGCGGCGGAGATGCAGAAGAACCGCTCCACGCCGGACCACCACCGCCGCCGGTTGACGGACAGGCTGACCGCGAGCGGCACGGTCGCGAGGCGGGAGCCGCGGTAGCAGCCGTGCCGGACGGCGGGCAGCGGCGACGCGCCGACGCACTCGGTGCACGGCCTGCCGTCCCGCTGGAGCGTGCCGGGCGGGCAGACCTGGGTGTAGTTGTGCAGCGTGGCCACGGCGGGCACGCCCGCGTCGGCGCAGGCGGCGAGCACCGCGGGCGACAGGAGCGGGAAGACGTTGTGGATGTGCACCACGTCCGGCCGCTCGGTACGGAGCCGGTCGGCCAGCTCCGAGCGGACCGCCGGGTTCCACGGCACCAGGAGCGGCAGCGCGGCCTTGCCCAGCAGGGACCGGCCGGCGATGTCGTCGCTGCGCCGCTCGAACACCCCGACCCGGTGGCCGGCCGCGCGCAGCAGCTCCGCCTCCTGGTCCACGACGTTGTTCTCCCCGCTCGGCTGCGCCGAGTTGTAGCGGTTGTGCACCACGAGGACACGCATGGTCGAGGTCACCTCCCCTCCTTGGCCCAGCGCGGGACATGTCGTCTGGGAACCACTGGCTTCAACGGGGGCGCGGGCGGCGCGGGTATCGCCAGCAGCGAGGCGGCCAGCGCCAGATGGAGCAGATACGGCGAGGCGTCGCCGAGGCCCGCCTCGGTGTACGAGGCGATCGCGCAGTAGCTGATCAGGAAGATCGCGCAGGCCCTCGGCAGCGACGGCGGGCGCAGCAGCGCGACCCCGCCCAGCACGGCGAAGACGGCCGCGACGAGGGTGACGCCGATCCAGCCCTGCTCGTGGTAGACGGCCAGCCAGCTGTTGTCGATCGGCAGGCCGCCGAACGACTTGTCGCCCAGGCCCATCCCGAACAGCTTCTCCCCGGTCGTGCGGGGCTCCGCCAGCAGGGCGTCCCAGACCTTGGCCCGGCCGGTGAGGCTGGTGAGGTTCTCCTGGCTCTGTCCGCGCAGGAACCAGGTCCGCAGCGCGGAGGCGAACCCCACCGCGGCCACCACGGCGACGAGCACCGCCCAGGTGAAGAAGCGGCGGGCGGCGGCGCTGGTCAGCACGAGCGAGCCGATCGCCAGCACAAGACCGATGAGCATGCCGATGGTGGCCGTGCGGGTGTGGGTCAGCGCGAGCAGGACGAGGGAGGGCACGATGACGACCGTGGCGCTGGTCCGGTCGGCCCGGCGGCCCAGGACGAGCAGCACGGTGAGCCCGATGATGACCGCCGCGTACTGGCCGATCTGCGGCGGGGTGAGCGGCCACAGGGCGCCGACCAGCCGTCCGCCGTACAGCTCGGGCAGGGCCGCGCCCGGGGAGACGACCAGTCCGGCGGCGACCGACCCGAGGACCGCGAAGTACATCCGGATGTGGTGCCGTACGAAGGTCAGGTCGCCGTTCCACCAGCGGCTGAGCAGCCACAGCGTGGCGACGAAGAGCGCCAGCCGGGTGCAGCGGAACAACGCGCCGAGTCCGGACTCCAGTTGCAGGCTGGAGATCAGGCTGGGCACCAGCAGCAGGGTGAGCAGGAGCACGAAGGCGCTGGCCCGGATGCGCAGCCGGAGGTTGAGCGCGAGCGCCAGCGTGAACGCGGCGACCAGCGCGCCCATGGTGACCAGCTGGATGAGCGAGCGCGGCAGCGGGACGATGGTCTTCGCCCCGGCGGAGCCCAGCGTGTTGAGGATCAGCAGTCCCCAGATGACGCCGACGAGTTTCGGTGTGCCGCTGCGCAGGTCCTCGGTCATCTCAGTCACCGGCCTGCGGGTCGAGGGTACTGCCGGTGTCCTGCTGGTAGGGCGTGCTCTGCCACTGGCCGAAGTCGAGCACCTGGCTGGGGTCGTGGGCGACGAACTGCCAGGGTCCGACGTACACGTTGTCGTGCCAGCGGTTGTGCTGCTTGCGGGTGATCGCCTCGGCCACCTTCTCGCCCTTGTACGGCGACCACTTGGGGTAGGTGCCGTAGTTGGACAGCACCGCCATGCGGTCGCACTTGGCGGTGCACTTGAGGACGGACTTGTCCAGCGTGAAGCGGTTGTCGTGGATGTCCACGCGCTGGGTCTTCCACCGGCAGTCCCCGTAGAGCGGTGCTCTGGCGATCGCGGGCCGCACGCAGCGGTCGGTGTCCCGCATCAGCAGGGTGCAGTCGCCGGAGGAGGTGTTGGCGGGGCTGTTGCAGAACCGGTCGGCGTTCTCCCACAGGGTGATGCCGGACCAGTTGTCCTCCAGCACGTTCCCGTAGATCTCGATCTTGTCGGTGCGGGCGGGGACCCGGGGTTCGCCGCCGGACTCGGACAGGTAGACGGTCGCGAAGGGGAAGCTGTCGCCGCGCTCGGCGTACGTGCGGCCCTCGACCCAGTTGTTCCGCCGGATCGTGTTCTTGCGGATGACCGCGTTGTAGCTGGTCTCGTACATCAGCGCGGCACCGTCGTTGTCCTCAAGGACGTTGTTCTCGATACGGAAGTCGTTGTTGTTGGTGTCCGCCCACAGTCCGGCGCCGCGGTTGTCGTGGACCCAGTTGCCGCGGATGTCGGCGCCGTCGACGGCCCAGAACTTGATGCCTCCGGTGCAGCCGCAGCCCTCGCGCCGCCGCTCCCAGTCGCCGGTGTTGTTGCCCGTGATCTCGTTGCCCTCGACCACCAGATCCTTGAGGGGATCACCGGATTTGTAGGCGTTCATGCCGTACTGGCCGTTGGCGCGCAGACAGCTGGCGCGGACCTCTTGGCGGGCTCCGGCCATCAGCCCGGCGCCGGAGTTGCGCTGGATCGTGGCGTGCTCGATCACCCAGCCGTCGGCCGAGTCGTGGTTGACCACGCCCTCGTCGTGCGGGGCGACGAAGTTCTGCACGGTCAGATGGCTGATGGTGACGTCACGGGCGGTGCCGCCGAACGCGTACTGGTTGGTCCTGCGGCCGTCGAGGACCGCGCCCGGCGCACCGAGGTAGCGGTCGCCCTTCTTGGGGATGACCTGCGCGTAACGGTCCGCTTCGAGCCGGTGCGTGCCCGGCTTCAGCCAGAACGTGGTGTTCGCGGGGCTGTTCTTGGTCTTGGCGGCCAGGTCGCCGGTCTTCGCGGGGTCGACCGTCACCGCGCCCGCCGGTGCCTTCGCCGGTCCGGGCGCGGGCTTGGCGCACACGCCCGCCACGGACCGGGCGCCGGACGTGGACGGCGCGGCGGTCGGCTCCGACGGGGCGTCCGACGTGCTCACGCAGCCGGTCGCCAGCACGGCCAGCGCCGCCGCCGGCAACGCCCGCCTCCGCCACTTGGATCGCACGCTTCCTCCCCCTTCCTAGTCGCGGAACCTGAGTACGGTCGTGAACTGCCGCGCGCTGTCGGCGAAGCCGGTGCCGACGAGCGTGGTGGCGGGCTCCTTGCGCCCGAAGCCGGCCGAGTACCAGCCGAGCGGCGGGTCGCTCTCGCCGCGGTGCGCCCGCCAGTTCAGCTCTCCGGGCAGTTCGAGGACGGCGGAGCGCTCCTCGCCGTCGCGCGTCCAGGTGAGTACGGCCCGGCTCCCCGTCAGGTCCGCGGTGATCGCCGGCCCGAGGTGGAAGGCGAGGCGTGCGGCCCGGCGCGGGCCCCGTACCTCGTCGACCACGCGTACCTCGGCTGTCGCGTCGGTCAGTTCCACCCGGCGGCGGTGCACCGAGCCCTGGTAGCCGTCGTGTTCGGCGCACCAGCGGGCCGTCCCCCCGCCGGACGGCACGGAGGTGTCGAGGACGCGGGTGCGGGCGTGCCGGGTCCACAGGAACGGGCCGCCGGACACGGACTGGTCGGTGCCGTCCAGTTCCAGGGTGTTGTGGCCGAGGGTGGACCGGAAGTACCGCCGCCACTCGGGCTGCCCGTGGTAGCAGAAGGTCCCCGGGTCGGCGAGGACGTCGACCCCGTCGTGCCGGACCTCCACCGACAGCGCGTCCGCGTGGGCGTGCGCGGCGATGGACAGGAAGCCGTGCGGACCGCCGTCGCAGCGGCACCAGATCCCGCCCGGGCCCCGCAGCACGGTGAGCCCCGCGTCGGCGAAGTGGGCCGGACGGGTCGCCGGACGGGTCACCGCCGTCGCGGTCCCGTCGTGCGGGGACGGCTCGTTCTCCGCGTTCGGACGCGCCTTCGCGTACGGGCGGATGAGCGCGGCCAGCAGCGGGGTGCGTACGTCGGTGCCGGTCACCTCCGGCCACCAGTCGAGCCGCCCGAACACGGCGTCGCCGGTGGCAAGGAGCGAGGCCCAGCGGTCGGTGCCCGTGCCGTCCACGACCAGGCCGTGTCCGTCGTCCGCGTCCCCCTGGCGCGGTGGCCGCAGCCGGTCGTCCACGACGGCGGCGAGCGCGTCGGTCATCCGCAGCAGCACCAGACGGACCGTCTCGGGGACGGTTACGTCGGCGGCGTCCGCCTCGGCCAGCGCGGCCAGGCCGAGTTCGAGGACGAGTCCGTGGTATTCGCTGGCCAGCTCGCGGTTGAGGCCGGAGAGGAAGGTGTTGGCGCGCAGGTGCCGGTCGAGGGAGCGCAGCGCGTCGGTCCGCCACCGGCCGGAGGAGGGGAACCAGTCGAACGCGCAGGCGGCGGCGAACTGTCCGGCGGCCTCGGCGACGATGTGGTTGTTCGCCGACGAGCCCCGGCTGGGGAAGGCGGCGAGCCAGCGCTGGTGGTGCCAGATCTGGTCGCGCGCCACCGGGTTGTCCTCGAAGAGAGGGGCTGCGCCCGGCCAGCCGTCCAGGAGCCGGCGGATCCACACCCAGGACAGCAGCCGGATCCCCAGCTCGATACCGCTGATCCAGTGCACGCCCTGCAGCGGCGGGTTGACGGTCCACCACGACCGCAGATGTGCGGCCACGCGTTCGGCGTACCGCTCGTTCCCGGTGATGGCGTAGGCGGCGGCGAGCACGGTGAGGTACTGGTGCCGGGACGGCTCCCAGATCTGCTTGATGTCCCCGGCCGCGTCCTCGCTGCGGTACGGCACGTCGAAGGCGTAGCCCCCGGGTGCCCGGCGTCCGGTCTTCGGGTCGTACCACCAGTCCGGGTCGGCCAGGTCGTCGCGGACCACGCCGAAGAACTCGGCGTGGCCGTCCATCAGCCGGTCCGCCTCGGCGACGAGGCGTTTCGCGGCGTCCGGGGGTATCGCGGCGACCGTCCCGGCGGGCAGTGCGGCGGTGAACCGGGCGCCGGTCACGCTGGGCGCGTCGGGCTGTGCCGCCCGCCACCGCCGTCTGCGTACGGTGTCGCCCGCCCGGCCGGCGACCTCCAGCGGTCCCATCCGGGACAGCCGCCGCAGGTACCAGCCCGCGGTGGTGCTCACGCTCATCGCGCCCTCGTCAGCGTCACCGGCGCGCCGCCGGCCAGGCCGGACGGTACGGCGAGGGTGGCCGCCGTGGTGGCGACCAGCGACTCCAGCGGCACCGGCATGGGCCCGCCGGTCCGCACGGCCTTGACGAACGCGGCCAGCTCGGCGTTCTGGCCCTTGTCCCGGGCCTTGGGCAGCCGTGAACTGACCCACCGCTTACGGTCGTACACCGAGGCCCGGACGAAGTCGTCGAGCCGCAGCACCTTGCCGTCGGCGACGAGGTCCAGGGTCTCCTTGGGGAAACCGGCGGCGCCCGTGGTGACGTAACTGATGGTGGCGGTCGAGCCGTCGGGGTAGCGCAGCAGCACGTTCAGGTCCTCGTTGCCGGGTGCGGCGGTGGCGTACACCGAGACCGGGTCCGCGTCGAGGAGCCAGCTCGCCGTGTCGATGAAGTGGCCGCCCTCACCGGCGAACCGGGAGCCCTCGGTGCCCTGTTGGAGGTACCAGCTGCCGTGCTGCAGGCGGCCCGCGTTGACCAGGTAGCGCAGGTTCGCCGGGCCGGTCCGGACGCCGAACTTCGCCTTGGCCTCCTGGAGCAGCGGGGCGAAGCGGCGGTTGAAGCCGACCTGGAGCCGGTCGTTGCCGGACTCCTCCACCGCCGCGAGCACCCCGGCCAGCTCGTCCTCGGAGAGCGCGAGGGGCTTCTCCACGAACACCGCCTTGCCGGCGAGGAGCGCCCGGCGGGTCAGTTCGGCGTGCGAGCTGTGCCGGGTGACGACGAACACCGCGTCGACGGACTTGTCGTCGAGCACGGCGTCGAGGTCGGTGCTCGCCTCCTTGAACCCGAACTTCCGCTTGGCGTTGGCCGCGGACAGGGCCGTCGTGGTGACGACCGTGGACAGCTCGACGCCGTCGCGCTGGGCCAGGTGCGGCAGCAGCATCGACGTCGCGTAGTTCCCGGCGCCGGCGAACGCCACCCGCACCGGCGCGTGGGCGGACCGGGCCGGGGCGGACGGTTTCCCACCCCGTCGTACCTCGGGCACGGTCACCGAGGGCGCGGGCGTCTGCGCGGAGGCCTCGGCCGGGTCCTCGGTAGGGCCGGGGTAGCGGAACAGCACGGCGACGGCCTTCAACGCGCCGTCCTTGAGGCGCTGGTACGTCTCGACGGCGTCGTCGAAGTCGGCGACGTGCGAGATCAGGGGCTCCACGTCGACGCGGCCCCGGGCGGCGAGGTCGAGGAAGCACGCCAGGTTGCGGCGCTCGGTCCAGCGCACATAGCCGATCGGGTAGTCCCGTCCCTCCAGCTCGTACGACGGGTCGTAGCGCCCGGGGCCGTAGCTGCGGGAGAAGCGGACGTCGAGTTCCTTCTCGTAGTACGCGTTCCAGGGCAGGTCGAGGCGACACTTGCCGATGTCGACGACCCGGCCGCGGTCGCGGCAGAGCCGGGCGGCCAGTTCGACGGGCTGGTTGCTGCCGCCGCCCGCCGCCAGATACACCTGGTCCACGCCGTGGCCGTCGGTGAGTTCGGCGACGGCCGCCTCCACGGCCGCGGACCCGGGGTCGCCGCAGGCCGCGGCGCCCAGGCGTTCGGCGAGTGCGCAGCGCGCCGGGTCGGGGTCGGCCCCGACGACGCGTACGCCCGAGGCGGTCAGGAGCTGGGCGACGAGCTGCCCGATCAGGCCGAGGCCGATGACCAGGGCCACCTCGCCGAGCTGCGGCTCGCCCTGCCGGACGCCCTGCATGGCGATCGACCCGACCGTGCCGAAGGCCGCGTGCCGGGGCGCGAGACCGTCCGGTACCGGGGTGTAGAGGTTCTTCGGCACCCAGTTCAGCTCGGCGTGCAGCGCGTGCTCGTTGCCCGCGCAGGCCACCAGGTCCCCGACCTTCACATCGTCGATGCCGGGGCCGACCTGCTCGACCACCCCGCACAGCGAGTAGCCGAGCGGGGTGTACGAGTCGAGCTTGCCCATCACCTTGCGGTAGGTGGCGGGCACGCCGTTGGTGGCCACGCTCTGCATGACCTTGGCCACCTGGTCCGGCCGGGAGCGGGCCTTGCCCACCATCGACATACCGGCCTCGGACACCTTCATGAGCTCGGTGCCGGTGGAGATCAGCGAGAAGGCGCTGCGGACCAGCACCCCGCCGGGCTTGCACCCCGGCACGGGCACGTCGAGCAGCGCCAGTTCGCCGCTCTTGTAGTTCTGCACAACCTGTTTCACCCGAGCTCCTCTTGATTCCTACGCCGTCAAGCCGTCGTGCGGTCGTGCCGTCGAACCGTCGTGCTGTCAGGTCCTCGTACCGTCAGGTCCTCGTACCGTCATGCCGCCTGGCTCCGGTCGGAGCCGGAGGTCGCGTCGCGGTACCAGTACTCCAGGGTCAGGACATGCCACAGGTGCTTGGAGAAGTCCCGCTGTCCCGCGGCGTCCTCGGCGACCATGCGGGCCAGCGCGTCGCGGCGCAGGATCCCGGAGTTGACGAGCACACCGTCATTCACCACCTCGCGCACCAGCGGTGCCAGATCCCGGCTCATCCAGGCCCGTAGCGGGGCGCTGAACAGGCCCTTGGGCCGGTAGACGATCTCCCGGGGCAGGACCGAGGTGGCCGCCTCCTTGAGGACCGCCTTGCTCTGCCGTCCGGCGATCTTGCGATTCCCGGGGAAGGCGAACGCTGCCCTGACCACCTCGACGTCCACGTACGGCACCCGCACCTCGGTGGAGGCGGCCATGCTGGAGCGGTCGGTGTAGGCGAGGTTGAGGCCCGGCAGGAACATCCGGGCGTCGCCCAGGCACATGCGGTTGACGAAGTCGTCGAGTTCGTTGTCCTCGTAGACGTCCGCGTGCTCGGTCAGTACGTCGTCGACCGTCCCGGCCAGGTCCGGATCGACCAGCGCGAGCAGTTCGTCCTGGTCGTACATGGTGTAGCTGCGCCGGAACGCGGTCTCCTCCGGCAGGTCGGCGAAGGACAGGAACCGCTTCGCGAAGCGCACCGACCGCAAGCCGCGGCGGGAGGTGGCGACCGGCAGGCGGTCCACCGTCGCGGACACGCCGCGCCGCAGGGGCCGCGGGATGCGCTGGTAGCGCAGCGCGAGCAGGTTGGCGAGGTGCTTGCGGTAGCCGGCGAACAGTTCGTCCGCGCCCATCCCCGAGAGCATCACCTTGACCCCGGCCTCCCGGGCGGCCGAGCAGATCAGGAAGGTGTTGATCGCGGCGGGGTCGCCGATCGGCTCGTCCAGGTGGTGGGTCATCCGCGGCAGCAGGTCGAGCACGTCCGGGGCGATCTCGATCTCGTGCAGGTCGACGCCGAACTGCCCGGCGACCTGCCGGGCGTAGCGCAGGTCGTCCGGCATCGCCTCGAACTTGGCGTCCTCGGCGCGGAATCCGATCGTGTAGGCGGAGATCCCGGGCCGGTCGCGGGCCGCCAGCGCGGTCAGATAGCTGGAGTCGAGACCGCCGGAGAGGAAGGTCGCCACGGGCACGTCGGAGAGCAGGTGCTGCCGGGTCGACTCCTCGACGACGGCGGCCAGGTCCGGGAGTTCGCCGCTGCGGGCGCGCTCCTGGCCCTCGGCGGCGACGTCCTTGAGGTTCCAGTACCGGCCGCGCTCGATCCGGCCGTCGGGCCGGCACCGCAGCCAGCTGCCCGGCGGCAGTTTCTCCGCCTCGCTGAACGCGCAGCGCGAGTCCGGCACCCAGTAGTAGAGGAGCGAGGCCACCAGGGCCGCGTGGTCCACCTCCAGCGTTCCGCCGGTCACGGCGGCGAGCGCCTTGAGTTCGGAGGCGAACATCAGGCCCTTGCCGCGCCGGAGCAGGAACAGCGGCTTGATGCCGAGCTGGTCGCGGGCGAGGACCAGTTCGCCGGTCCGCTCGTCGAAGACGGCGAACGCGAACATGCCGCGCAGCCGGGGCAGGCAGTCGGTGCCCCAGCGCCGCCAGGCCTCAAGGAGCACCTCGGTGTCGGAGGTGCCGCGGAACCGCACCCCGGCGGACTCCAACTCGGTACGCAGCTGGGGCGCGTTGTACAGCTCGCCGTTGTACGTGAGGGAGAGGCCGTCACGGACCATCGGCTGGGCGCCGGTCTCGGACAGGTCGATGATGGCCAGCCTGCGGTGCCCGAGGTGCACTTCGCCGTCACCGGCGCGGTGGCTCCAGCGGCCCGCGCCGTCGGGGCCGCGGTGGGCGAGGACATCGGTGAGCCGGTCGGTCACGGCCTTGCCGTCCGGCCACAGGTACGTGCCTGCGATGCCACACATGATCTACCTGGCCTCCTGGTCGCTGTACGGGACGCGTGCGGCCGTCATGGAGGGCCGTTCGGTCCGCGGCTGGCCGGTTCCGGCCTGCCGGGCGGGCCGCTCGTGGGCGCCGCGCAGCGCGGTGTGCAGCCCGTCCCACAGCGTGCCGTCGGTGCGGTCGCGCGGATCGGGGTCGATCAGCACCACGCCGATCACCGGGATGCGCTGGTCGGCGAGTTGCCGTGCCACGGTGTGCAGCCAGGCGGCGCTGCCGTGTCCGGCGCGCACGACGAGCACGGTCTGCCCGCCGAGGTACTGCAGATCGGTCCACGCGGTGCCGGGCGCGACGGAGCCGACGCCGAGCCGGCGTGCCTGTTTCGGCACGGCCGCCGCGTCCTCGCCCCGGACGACGGTGGGACCGCCGGGCTCCTGGCGGCTGTTGGCGAGTTCCCGTCCGGGCAGGCCGTCGATGACGACGACCGGGCCTTCCGCCGCCAGTGCTCGGGCGACGTTCAGGGCGATCACGCTCGTGCTGCGCGCACAGCCCAGTTCCAGCAGCGACACGGGTTCCGCGGAGGCCCGTACGGCGCGGGCCAGGGTCGCGGTGAGCCGTTCGCGGGCGGCGCGGGTCCGGCGGGGCCGCCACAGGCCGGGCGACCAGCGGGGTACGGCGCGCAGTTCCGCGACGACCGAGGCGCCCAGGTTCGCCGCGATCTCCTTGCGCAGTACGGGCCGGTCCGCCACCACCGTGCCGACCGCGGCGAGGCCGAGGCCGAGGACGAGCCCGAGGACGAGTCCGATCACCGCGTTGGTGGCGGCCGATCGGGGCAGGGACTGCTCGACGGCGCGGGGGGCGTCCACGATCTGGGTGCCGGCGATGACCTTGGGTGTGCCGGTGCGCGCGTCCGCGGCGCGCTGGTCGAAGTCGGCGATCCGCGAGTTGAGCAGGGCGCGGCGGGCGAAGAGGGACTCAAGGCCCGCCGACGCCTGGGGGTCGCTCTCCGGTGAACGGTCGCCGATGGCGTTGTTGACCTCGGTGAGTTCGTCCCGCATACGGTCGCGCTGGTCGAGCAGGGCCTTGGCCTCGGCCTGCGCGGCCTCCCGCATCCTGCGCACATGGTCCGCGACGAAGGCCTCGGCCAGTGCCTTCGCGCGGGCCACCGCCTCCTCGTCGGTCCTGCCCGTCACATCGATCTGCAGCAGGTTGTTGGTCAGGCCGGTGCCCCGGTAGTCCTTCATGAAGTCCTCGGGTTTCTCCGGGGACTTGAGGGCCTGGAGGGCCTTGTCGGCGATCCGGGTGGTGCCCAGCAGGGCGACGTCGGTACGGATCAGCGTGCCGGTGTCGTTGGGCTGGTCGTCCTGGTGCACGACAAGCACCTTGGCCGTGGCGCTCGGCGGTGGCGGCAGCAGGACGGCCACGGCCGCGCCGAGCAGCAGCCCCAGGAGTGCCACGGAGCCCCAGAGGCGGCGGCGCCTGCGCACCGCCACGACCAGCGCGTGCAGATCGAGCAGCGGGGTGGCGGCCGACGGCTCCGCGGTCGTACTCGTCGTCATGCCGGACCTCCCGTGGTGGTGCCGGGAACCGCGAGTGCCAGCGGGCTGCTGTCCGCGGGCCGGTCCGCCGAACCCGTCGGCCGGGCCCGGACCGTGCCGGCGACGACGATGCCGACGACCTCGTGCCGGGCGTCCGCGCAGGCCTCGGCCACGGCGGTGAGCTCCGCCGCGGTCCAGCTGCCCGCGCTGAGCACGACCAGGACGCCGGACTCGGTGTCGCGGTCGGGGACCATCGGGTGGGACACCGCGACGTCCACGACCCGCAGCACCGGATCGCTCTTGGCCTCGGCGACGAGCTGATCGGCGGCGCGGCGGGCGGTCCCGTCGCCGTCCGGTACGACGACGAGGAGCCGCCGGGGGGCCGGCAGCTGGTTGCGCAGGCGCACGCACACCCGCCGGTAGCGGATCCGCCGGCCGGCCTCGTCGCCGTAACTCTGCGGGTCCGGGACGTCCCACCGGGTGTCGGTGCCGAGCAGCCGGCGGATCCGGGCCGCCCGGCCGCGCTCCCGCTGCCCTGGTGCGGGCCGTTCCTCGGGTACGTCGACGGTGCCGAGCAGGGTCGAGCCCAGTGCCGCGGCGATCTCCGGTTCGGTGCGCAGCCTGCGGTTCATCCGGGCGGCGGCGAGATGGGCGACGACGGTGAGCAGGAACGCCAGCAGCGCCCCGCCGACGACGAGTTGCATCCGGGTCGGTGGTGCCTCGCCGGTCGGGCGGGCCGCCGGTCCCATGACCACCATGCCGGCCTTGCTGGTCGCCGGGTCGGCCTCGTCCAGTTTCTGCATGGCCTCTTCCAGCGCTGTGCGCAGGTTCGCGAGCGCGGTGCGGGCCTGCACGCTCTCCACGGTCTGTCCCGGATCGGCGGCCTTGGACAGGTCGGTGATCCGGCGGTTGGTCTCCTCCACCTGCTGGCGCAGGGCTTCGGGACCCGTGGCCGCGTCGGAGTCGGTGCCGTCGCCCGCGACGCGCGCGGCGAAGGCGACGAACTGCTGGGCCGACCGGTCGGCGAGCCGCTGGGCGCGCTCCGGGGAGTCGGCCGTGCCCGAGATCTTGATGATGTTGCCGTTGGCGGCGGCGGCGCTCACCTCCTTGCGCAGGTCGCTGCCGCTGACGCCCTGCCAGTGGAGCGTGGCGGCCACGCGGTCGATCACGACCGAACTGGTCGCGATCTCCGCCTGGGTGAGCAGTTCGCGCTCCTCCCACTGCCCCGGCAGCAGCACCGACGCCACGGCCGTGTACTTCGGCGGGAACAGCACCGAGGTGCCGTAGCCGACGAGCGCGCCCACCACGACGAGGAGGGCGAGGAGCCGCCGGCGCCGGCGGAGAATCCGCCCGATCGTGACCAGGCGTATCGTGTCGTCGCTCAACGGAGCGGCCTCCTCCCTGTGCGGGTGGGGCCGCCGGCCGGCGCCGGAGCGCGGTCGCGGCAGGCTGCGGTGTAGGCGGCGAGCAGTGCCGCCTGCGAGTTCCGCCAGGAGAGCTGTCCGCTGATCCGTTCCTGGCCGGTCTTCCCCATCTCGGCCCGCTTCGCCGGGTCGTCCAGCAGCAGCGCGACGAGCTTCGCGAATTCGGCCTCGTCGTTGGCGGGCGCGTAGACGGCGGCGTCGCCGGCGGAGACGCGTGCCTCGCGGAGGTCGAAGGAGACGATGGGCCGGCCCATGGCCATGTACTCCAGGACCTTGTTCATGGTCGACACGTCGTTGAGCGGGTTGCGCGGGTCGGGTGACAGGCACACGTCCGCGGTGGACAGGTAGCGCACCAGGTCGGCGTCCGGGATGCGGCCGGTGAACTGCACCTGATCGGTGAGCCCGAGCGTGCGGGACAGTTCCACCATGGCGTCGAAGGCGTCGCCGGAGCCGACGAACACCGCGTGCCAGTCGGTCCGGCCGAGGTCGTCGCGGAGTTTCGCGAGGGCCCGCAGGGCGTAGTCGACGCCGTCCTGGGGGCCCATGACGCCGAGGTAGCACAGCAGATGGGGCTTGCCGCGCTTGAGTTCCGGCTCGGGCGGTACCGGCTGGAAGCGGTCGGTCTGGGGCGCGCTGCGCACCACGAAGACGTCTTCGGGCCGCTGCCCGCCCCGGCTGACCGCGACGTCGCGGTAGCTCTCGTTCGTGGCGAGCACGATGTCCGCGGCCCGGTAGGTCATCCGTTCCAGCGCGCACACACCGCGGTAGAGCAGGTCCTCGCCGCGGTCGAACCGGGAGAGGTACAGCTCGGGCACCAGGTCGTGCTGGTCGAAGACGAACCGTGCGCCGCGCCGCTTCATCCACAGCGCGGGCAGGAACAGCAGGTCGGGCGGGTTGCAGGCGTGGACGACGTCGACCGGGCCGACCTTGCGGGCCAGCCGGAGCGTGTGCCACAGCGCCGCTCCGTACTCCCGCAGATAGCCGGCCGGTCCGCCGGTGGCGGCGCGCAGCGGGTAGCGGTGGATCCGCACCCCGTCGATCACCGCCTGCGGCTCGGTGTCCCGTTTGGTTCCCCGCGGGCAGATGACGTGGACCTCCCAGCCCGCGTCGCGCAGTGTCGTGCACTCCTGCCAGACCCGCCGGTCGAAGGGCACCGACAGGTTCTCCACGAGGATCAGCGCGCGCCGGCCGGTCCGGTCGGTGCCGGTCGTGTCGTCGGACGATGTGTTACCAAGCAAGGCCCATGTACCCCGGTTCGGTTCGGCGCGCCTCGGCGTCGGGAAGGTGGATGAGATCGATGAGCACGGGGCCCTCGCCATGGGGCAGTGCCGACAGGACGGCCGGATCCCTGGTGCCGACCAGGCAGACCTCGGCGTGGTCGAGCACCTCTTCGACGGAGTCCGCGAGGAGGTGCGCGAGGTGCGGCAGCCGGGTTTCGATGTATTCGCGGTTCGCGCCGAGCAGCCTGGAGAGGCTGACGTTGGCGTCGTAGATCTTCAGGTCGTAGCCCTTGCCGAAGAGACGTTCCGCCAGTTCGACGAGGGGGCTCTCGCGGAGGTCGTCGGTGCCGGGTTTGAAGGACAGCCCGAACAGTCCGGCGCGGCGTTTTCCGGTGCGCTCGACCATCTCCACCGCGCGTTGCAGATGGGCGGAGTTGGAGGGCAGCACGTGGGACAGGATGGGCACGGAGACGTCGGCCCGCTGTGCCGCGTGGACCAGGCTGCGCAGGTCCTTGGGCAGGCAGGAGCCGCCGAAGGCGAAGCCGGGGCGCAGATAGGCGGGGCTGATGTTCAGCTTGCGGTCGGCCAGGAAGACGTCGATGACCTGGTGCGAGTCCACCCCGAGCGCCTGGCAGACGGCGCCCAGTTCGTTCGCGAAACCGATCTTGAGGCCGTGGAAGGCGTTGTCGGCGTACTTGATCGCCTCGGCCGTCGGGACCGGCACCCGGAACACCTCGCCGGGCAGTCCGTCGTACAGGGCCCGCACCGCGTCGCCGCTCGCCCGGTCGAGTTCGCCGATGACGGTCTTGGGCGGGTCGAAGAAGTCCCGCACGCTGGTGCCCTCGCGCAGGAACTCCGGGTTGACCGCGACTCCGACGTCCACCCCGGCCGTGCCGCCGACGTACTTCTCCAGGATCGGCAGGAGCAGGTTCAGGCAGGTGCCCGGCAGCATGGTGCTGCGGAACACGACGGTGTGCCGCCCGCCGCGTTCGGCGAGCGCGGCGCCGATCTCCTCGGTGACCCGCTCCAGGTAGGTGGTGCACAGGCTGCCGTTGGCCTCCGAGGGGGTGCCCACGCAGACGAGCGAGATCTCGCTGCCCATGATCGCCTCGCGGACGTCGTCCGTGGCTCTCAGGGCACCGGTCCGTACGACGTCGGCGATGAGTTCGCCGATACGTTCCTCCACCACCGGGGCCTTGCCGTCGTTGACCAGGTCGACCTTGACCTGGTTGACGTCCACCCCGATGACCTCGTGCCCCATGCTGGCCAGGCACGCGGCTGATACGCAGCCCACGTAGCCGAGCCCGAAAACGCTGACCTTCATGATCCTTTTCTCCCCCCAGGCAGGCCCTCCCGGCCTGCGGTCCGTGCGCCTGCCGGCTTCTGTCGCCGCAGTCCCCCGCGCATCAGTACGCCCCGTGGCCGTAGAGCACCGCGCGTAGCGTCTTCCACAAGATCACCGTGTCCAGGGCGAGCGACCAGTCCTCCACGTACCGCAGATCGAGGCGGACCGCCTCCTCCCACGGCAGGTCGCTGCGCCCGCTGATCTGCCACAGCCCGGTGAGTCCGGGTTTCACCAGCAGCCGCCGCCGGATGTCCGGGCCGTACGCCGCGGACTCCTCCGGCAGCGGGGGTCTCGGGCCGACGAGCGACATCGATCCGGTGAGTACGTTGACCAGTTGCGGCAGTTCGTCGATCGAGTACCGGCGCAGCACCGCTCCGAGCCGGGTCACCCGTGGATCCCGGCGGAGCTTGAACAGCAGGCCGGCGCCTTCGTTGCGGTCGGCCAGCTCGGTACGGGCCCGGTCGGCCCCGGCGACCATCGTGCGGAACTTGTAGATGGTGAACTCGCGGCCGTCCTTGCCGACTCTTCGCTGGCGGTAGAAGGCCCCGCCCCGGCTCTCCGTCACCACGAGCAGTCCGACGAGCAGCATCAGCGGCGCGAACAGCAGCAGCAGGAACGCCGCGCCCAGCCGGTCGACGATGCCCTTGACCGCCCGGCGGCCCCCGGTGAAGGCCGGCATGCTGACCCGCAGCAGCGGGATCCCGAGCACGGCGTCGACGTGCAGCCGGGGGCCGGCCACCTCCATCAGCACGGGGGCCACGACCATCTCGGCCTCGCTGCCTTCGAGGTTCCAGGCCAGCCGCTGCAGCCGGTCCGGTGACCAGTGCGGGTCCGGTGTGACCGCGACGACCCGGTAGCCGTCACGGCGTACGTGGTTGGCGACGTCGGCGAGCCGGCCGACGACCGGCACTCCGTCCACCTCGTCGCCGTCGGGCCCGAGGCCGTCCGTCGTGCACACCCCGTCCACCCGCCAGCCGAGGTGCGGGAACTTGCGGGCGCGGGTGATCAGGTCGCGCACGGTCTCCGGGCTCCCGGCGGCCAGCACCGGTCTCAGGCACTGTCCTTCCTTGCGCTGTTTGTGCAGCCTGAGCCGCAGCAGATAGCGCGCGACCATGGTGACGATCGCGATCGCGGGGATCGCGACGAAGATCCAGAGTTTGATGTTGCGTGAGGTCAGGGCGATTCCGCCGAGCGCCAGGACGACGGCCGCCGTGAACAGCGAGCGCCCGAGCCGGCGGAATTCCTCGGCTCCCTGGCCGAGCACGGCCGGCGCCCACGAGCGGTTGACGGTGAGCGCGCCGAGCACCAGCAGTTCGGTGCCGAAGGCGAGAATCACCCATTTCTCATGCCAGTTGGCCGCGTCCCGGGCCCCGAAGAAATTGCCGATCCCGGCCACCACGACGGCGGTCGCCACCGTGTCGGTGATGATCACGGTACGGCGGTAGCGCTGTTCCCAGTCGCTCGCGGGCCGGCTGATGGTCTGGTTCGCCAGTCGCCCGCGTGCCGACGGAAAAGGGTTGACTAGATCCCCCCGCTGCACAGAACCCCCCAGGTCCCCAGTGGTTCGACGTGTTCGTACGACACCGCCCCTCCCCCCGGGAGGCCCCCGCCTCCCGCACCGGTCCTCCCCCCGGGAGGCCCCGCCCCCCGTGCCGCGCCGTTCCCTGTTTCCGGGAGGCCCCCGCCTCCCGCGCATGACGATTCCGCTGTACGGGTGGTGCTTGGTCGACACACCTCGGCTACGGCGGACTCGAAGGTCGTGCCGGACTCTCAAGGTGCGCGGAATCCCGTCGGAACCTCGGGTGCTCCCCGCACTCGATGGCTCCTCCCGGGCTCCGGGAGTGGATCACTGCCGCGTCGGGGGTCTGGGACGCGACTATTGCCTGTCTGTGGCGCCAAACCTTTTGATCATTATTTGTCGCCATGTGTCCGAACAGCTGAAGCACGGTCAATCTAGACCATGAACACCAGTATGTAGAGGGGATGTGTGCAACTTGCGCTCATCTTTTGAGTCTTGAGAGTGCCTTGACGAAAAACGCGTGTCGTGTGACCTGTGAACGACTCCGGGTTCGGTGGAAGCTATGCGCGTTGACTGCAGCGGCCGACCGAGACTCCCGGTGGGCGTGATGGCCGGTCACGCGCCCGTGGGACGGGTTTCTCGCGGTTCCAGCGTGAAAGTGCTGGTCGCCGAACTGGGCGATCCACTTCGCGATACGGGGACCGGCGCCGGGGAGGCCGCGCGAGGGCTCGCCGTGCTTGATCAACTCCCCTGTACGGGAGCCGAATCGGACTTCCCGGGCACCCGCCCCGGGGCGTCGCCGACGGTACCGATCGAGTCGCCGACGCCGTCCGGAAGGAGCCGTTCCCTGCACATGAAAGGCCTGTAATGGCCGTTGGCGTCCGAATGACGAACCGGCCGGGCCTTCACACGCCTGCTACGCGACCGCTTCTCCCCCGACCGCCTCTCCCGCACCGGCGATTCCGGTCACGCCGGCCCCGTCCGCCACACCCCGGCCCTCGCGCACCGGCTTGTCGAACTGGGTGCGGTACAGCTGCGCGTACCGCCCGCCCGCGGCCAACAGCTGGTCGTGCGTGCCGCGTTCGACGATGTGGCCCGCCTCGACCACCAGGATCAGGTCGGCGGCCCGTACCGTCGACAGCCGGTGGGCGATGACGACGGCGGTGCGTCCCTCCAGGGCCTCGGCGAGGGCCGCCTGGACGGCGGCCTCCGAGGTGTTGTCCAGGTGGGCGGTCGCCTCGTCGAGGACGACCACGCGCTGGCGGGCGAGGAGCAGCCGGGCGATGGTCATGCGCTGTCGTTCGCCGCCGGAGAGCCGGTAGCCGCGCTCGCCGACCACCGTGTCGAGGCCGTCGGGCAGGGAGCGCACGAGGTCTTCGAGGCGGGCCCGGCGCAGTACGTCCCACAGGTCGTCCTCGGTGGCGTCCGGCCGGGCGAGGAGGAGGTTGGCGCGGACCGACTCGTGGAAGAGGTGGCCGTCCTGGGTGACCATGCCGAGGGTCGCCCGCATCGACTCGGCGCTCAGGTCGCGGACGTCGACGCCGCCGATGCGTACGGAGCCCCCGTCGGCGTCGTACAGCCGGGGCAGCAGTGCGGCGACGGTGGACTTGCCCGCGCCGGACGAGCCGACGAGGGCGACGGTCTGGCCGGGTTCCGCGCGAAAGGAGATGCCGTGCAGGACCTCGGCGCCGCCCCGGGTGTCGAGCGCGGCGACCTCCTCCAGGGAGGCGAGGGAGACCTTGTCGGCGGACGGATAGGCGAAGCGGACGTCGGTGAACTCGACGGAGGCCGGGCCCTCGGGCACCGCGCGGGCGTCCGGCTTCTCCTCGATGAGCGGCTTCAGGTCGAGCACCTCGAAGACGCGCTCGAAGCTGACCAGCGCGCTCATGACCTCGACGCGCGCCCCGGCCAGCGAGGTGAGGGGCGCGTACAGGCGGGTCAGCAGCAGGGCCAGCGAGACGACGGCGCCCGGTTCCAGGCTGCCGCGCAGGGCGTACCAGCCGCCGAGGCCGTAGACCAGCGCGAGGGCCAGGGCGGAGACGAGGGTGAGGGCCGTGATGAACGCGGTCTGCGCCATCGCCGTGCGCACCCCGATGTCCCGTACGCGGCGGGCGCGGGCCGCGAACTCGGCGGACTCCTCGGCGGGGCGGCCGAAGAGTTTGACCAGGGTGGCGCCGGGCGCGGAGAAGCGTTCGGTCATGCGTGTGCCCATCGCGGCGTTGAGGTCGGCGGCCTCGCGCTGGAGTCTCGCCATGCGCCTGCCCACTCGGCGGGCCGGGATCACGAACACCGGGAGCAGGACGAGCGCGAGCAGGGTGATCTGCCAGGACAGGGTGAGCATCACGGCGAGGGTGAGCAGCAGGGTCACGACGTTGCCGACCACTCCGGAGAGGGTGTTGCTGAAGGCGCGCTGGGCGCCGATCACGTCGTTGTTGAGTCGACTGACGAGCGCTCCCGTACGAGTGCGTGTGAAGAACGCGACCGGCATGCGCTGCACATGATCGAACACGGCTGTCCGCAGATCGACGATGAGTCCCTCGCCCAGCGTCGCGGAGAACCATCGGCTCACCAGGCCGAGGGCCGCCTCGGCGAGCGCGATCACCGCGATGAGCAGGGCGAGCCGGACGACCGTCGTCTCGTCGCCGCCGGCCACGATCGCGTCCACCACACGTCCGGCGAGGACCGGCGTGGCCACGGCGAGCAGGGCCGTGGCCACGCTCAGCACCACGAACTGTCCGATCCGGCGCCGGTGCGGGCGGGCGAATCCGGCGATACGTCGGAGGGTGGCGCGGGCGAAGGGCCGGCGCTCCCGCTGGGCGTTCATGACGCTGTACAACTGCGTCCAGGCTGTCGTCTCCATACTCATGGGACCGACCGTAGAACCTCAAGTTTTCTTGAGGTCAAGGGAATCGCGATGACACTCACCGAAACGAAGTACCTCCCCGGCATCCCGGCTCCCGCCGGGGCGGGCGACGCGAGGCCGTGCGCAGCGTGTCAGCCCTCGTCCCCGTGTCCGCAACCCCCCGTTGGTGCGGCACGGAAAGCCTCGTGCGATGTGACGGTCGAACGGCTCCCCCACAGCCTCCCCAGACGCCTTCCGGTCCGGCAGATCCTGTGCCTGCTCCCGCTCGCCCTCGTGGCCGTGGTGGGGATCCAGCACCGGTCCGTGCTCGCGGAGGGCTTCGGGTATCTCGCCTCGGCGAAGTGGCCCTGGCTGCTGGCCGCCGGCGCCGCGACCTGTATGACGTGGGTGGCGGCCTCCCTCACCCGGCAGGGCGCCCTCGTCCAGCGGCTGCCCAGACGGCGGCTGCTGGCGACCCAGTTCGCGGCGGGCGCGGCCAATCACCTCCTGCCGACGGGCCTCGGCGCGAGCGCGGTCAATCTGCGGTTCATGACGGTGTGCGGGGTGCCGCTGGCCCGTTCGTCGTCGGCGCTCGCGCTGTATCTGCTGGCGGAGTCCGTCGCGCGGGTCGGACTGCTGCTGGGCCTGCTGATCGCCTTCCCGGACGCGCTGCGGGTCGGCGGACTCCTCCCGGACGGCGCGGTGGGCCCGCTGCTGCTCACCGTCGGCGCGGTGGTGCTCGTCGCGGTGACGGTCCTGCTGCTCGTACGACGGGTGCGGACCGCCGTGTTCTCCTTCCTGCGGACCGCGCTGGGCGAGGCCCGGTCGGTGCACACGCGGCCCGCCCGCGCGCTGGCGCTGTGGGGCGGCTCGTTCTCGTTCCCCGTCTTCCAGGCGGCGGGGCTGGCCGCGGTCGGCCAGGCGCTGGGGCTGCCGGTGCCGCCGCTGCACATCGCGGTCGCCTACCTGGCGGCCACGGTCGCCGTCGCGCTGGTGCCGACGCCGGGCGGGATCGGCTCGGTGGAGGCCGCGCTGATCGTGGCGCTGGTCGCGGCGGGCGGCCCTGCCGCGTTGGCGACGGCGGTGGTGCTCGCCTACCGCATCATCACGGTGTGGCTGCCGCTGCTGCCGGGGGCGCTCACGCTGGGTGCGCTGGTGCGGCTGAAGGTGATCTGAGGGGATGCGCTTCGGCGCTTGGCGGAGTGTGGCGGTGGGTGCGCTGTGCGACGTGGCGCTTGCCGGAGTGTTGCGGCTGCGGGAGGTGGGTGGCTGGCCGCGCAGTTCCCCGCGCCCCTTGAGGCGGGGCTGCGCCCCTGCCTCCGGGGCGTTCTCCGCGCCCCTTGGGGCGGGGCTGCGCCCGCGCCCCTGCCTCCGGGGCGTTCGTGGCTGCTGAGGTGTTTGTGTCGATGCATCCAGGCCAACTTGGTACCTGGCCCGGAACGGGCTCGTCGTCGGGGCGGCGGGGTGGACGGCCGGGCGGACTCCGCTCCCGTACCGGCCGGACGGGGCGCCAACAGGACCGGAGATGTACCGAGTTGGCGGCGTTGTCCGTGGGAGATGGCCTGACCTGTGCGGCTGCGCCGCGAAGCACCCGTACGCATGTAGCAAGATGAGCCAGTCCCGCCGGTCGGCGCCCTGTCATGCCCGGCGGGCCGGCACATCCCGGAATCGAGCAGCAGGTGGCAACAAGGTGACGACACACATGACGGGCGTACGCCCTCTCCCCCGCACGACGGGAGGCAGTTGGTGAACCGAGACCTCACTGCCCACGACTGGATCCTGGCGGGCGTCTGGCTGCTCGCCGGGCTCGTGGCGACCGTTCTGCTCCGTTTTCTCCTGCGCTGGCTGGGCAAGCACGCGACCCGTACCCGGTGGACCGGCGACGACGTACTCGTCGACGCCCTGCGCGCGCTGGTACCGGTCGCGGCGATCACGGGCGGAGTGGCCGCCGCGGCGGCGACGCTGCCGCTGACCGGCAAGATCAACCACACCGTCAACCAGATCCTGACGGTCCTGGTCATGCTCGCCGCCACCATCACCGTGGCGCGTGTCCTCGCCGGTCTGGTGCGGGCCGTCACCCAGTCCCGTTCCGGTGTCGCCGGATCGGCCTCGATCTTCGTCAACATCACCCGGGTCGTCGTCCTGGCCATCGGCTGCCTGGTCGTGCTGCAGACCCTGGGGATATCGATAGCCCCGCTGCTCACGGCCCTGGGCGTCGGCGGTCTCGCGGTGGCGCTGGCCCTCCAGGACACCCTCGCCAACCTCTTCGCGGGCATCCACATCCTCGCCTCGAAGACGATCCAGCCCGGCGACTACATCCGCCTCACCAGCGGGGAGGAGGGGTACGTCGTCGACATCAACTGGCGCAACACGGTCGTACGCAACCTCTCCAACAACCTGGTCATCATCCCGAACGCCCAGCTGTCCAGCACGAACATGACCAACTACAGCCGGCCGGAACAGGAGATGACCCTCATGGTGCAGGTCGGTGTCGCCTACGACAGCGACCTGGAGCACGTGGAGCGCGTCACCTCAGAGGTCGTGACCGAGATCATGACGGAGATCGAGGGCGCGACGCCCGAGCACGAACCCGCCATCCGCTTCCACACGTTCGGGGACTCGCGGATCAGCTTCACGGTGATCCTGGGCGTCGGCGAGTTCAGCGACCAGTACCGGATCAAGCACGAGTTCATCAAGCGGCTGCACAAGCGGTACCGCGTCGAGGGGATCCGCATCCCCTCCCCCGCACGCACGGTCGCCCTCCAGCAGAACGGCGTGGCGATTCCCCCGCAGCGCGACGGCTCCCTCTCCCTCCCGTAGAACAGGGGAGGACGGAACGGCTACGGGAGAACGGGGCGCGGGGACATGACGGTGCTCGGGGTCGACATCGGTACGTCCAGCAGCAAGGGCGTGCTGGTCGACGCGGACGGAAGGGTCCTCGCGACGGCCATGCGGCCGCACACGGTCGACCGGCCGCGCCCCGGGCACGTCGAGATGGACGCACGGGTGTGGTGGGACGAGTTCGCCTCCCTCGCCCGGGAGTTGCTGACGTCCGCGCCCGACGGCACGTCCGTCACCGCGGTCGGCGTCAGCGGGATGGGCCCGTGCGTCACACTCGCCGACGCGGCGGACACCCCGCTGCGTCCGGCGATCCTGTACGGCGTCGACACCCGAGCCACCGAGCAGATCGCCCGCCTTGAGGCCGAGTTGGGCCGTGACGCCGTACTGCGCCGCTGCGGCTCCCTGCTGTCCACCCAGGCCGTGGGCCCCAAGCTCGCCTGGCTGGCGGAGCACGAACCGGAGACGGTCGCGCGGGCCCGGCGCCTCTACATGCCCAGCTCGTACCTGGTGCGCCGGCTCACCGGGGCCTACACGCTCGACCACCACTCGGCGAGCCAGGCCGTCCCGCTGTACGACTCCGTCGCCCAGGAGTGGTACGCACCGTGGACGCGGCACGTCGCACCCTGGCTGGAGCTGCCCCGGCTGCTGTGGCCCGGGGACATCGCCGGGCGGGTGACGGCCGAGGCGGCGGACGCCACCGGCCTGCCCGTCGGCGTCCCGGTGATCGCAGGCACGGTCGACGCCTGGTCGGAGGCGCTGAGCGTGGGGGCCCAACACACCGGTGACCTCATGCTCATGTACGGCAGCACCATGTTCCTGATTCACACCCTGGCCGACCGTCTGCTGGTGCCCGAGCTGTGGAGCACGGTCGGGGCCCTGCCCGGCACCCGCAGCCTCGCGGGCGGCATGGCCACGTCCGGTGTGATCACGGACTGGCTGCGGGAGTTGTCCGGGGCGCCCGACCACACGACCCTGCTCGCGGAGGCCGAGGCGTCCGGACCGGGTGCGCGGGGGCTGCTGATGCTCCCGTACTTCGCGGGCGAGCGGACGCCGGTGGCCGATCCGCACGCACGGGGTGTGATCGCCGGGCTGACGGTGGAGCACACCCGCGGTGATCTCTACCGGGCCGCCCTGGAGGCCACGGCCTTCGGTGTCCGGCACAACGTCGAGGCGATGCGCGCGGCCGGAGCGGACGTCCGCCGGGTCGTCGCCGTCGGCGGCGGCACCCGCGGCGGCCTGTGGACCGGGATCGTCTCCTCGGTGACCGGCCTGGAGCAGGAGGTCAGGGCCGTGTCGCTCGGCGCGAGTTACGGGGCGGCGTTCCTGGCCGCCGGCGCGGTCGGCGACCCGCGCATCGACGTGTGGAACCCGGTACGCGAGCGGGTCGCCCCCGACCCGCTCCTGCGCGCCCGCTACGACGAGGTGTACGCCCTCTACCGCCGGCTGTATCCGGCGACGCGGGACATCTCCCACGCGCTGGCCGGACACCAGCGGGACGCCCACGGCTGAGCGTCCCGCACGGCGCCCCTCCCTGTGGGCTCAGTGGGCGGTGACCAGCCCCTGGGGCGTGTCGCTGCCCGCCGCCCGCTTCGCGCCGCGCAGTGCGGCGACGCCGATGAAGACCATCGACGACAGGCCCGCGATCGCGAAGGCGGTGAAGCCCCAGTCGCCGTTCCCGGCGGCGAGCAGCTGGCCGCCGAGCCAGGGCCCGAACACGGCGCCGAAGCGGCCCATGCCCGAGGTCCAGCCGACGGCGGTGGCCCGGCTGTCGGGGGTGGAGCGGATCGAGACGGTCGCGTAGATCATGACCTGGGCGCTGTTGAGGAACACCCCGGTGAGGAAGACGACCGCGAAGGTGAGCCCCAGCGGCATGTGGACGCTGAGCAGGAAGACCCCGGCGGCGGTCAGCGCGAACCAGAGCGACGAGATACGCGGGGCGCCGAAGCGGTCCGCGGCCCGTCCGGCGACCAGCATGCCCACGATGCCCCCGAGGTTGAACAGGACGACGAAGGTCAGGGCCGAGCCCAGTTCGTACCCCTCGCCGCGCATCAGCGTGGGCAGCCAGGTGGCGACTCCGTAGACCAGCAGCAGACCGCCGAAGGAGGCCAGCCAGTACAGCAGGGTCTGGGTCCACTCGCCGCCGCGGAACAGGTTCGCGAGAGCGTTCCAGCGGTCGCCCGCGGGCTTCTTCCCGGTCTCGGCGGGCAGTTCGACCTCGAAGCGGCCGGCCAGTGCGCGGGCCTCCTCGGTACGGCCCTTGGCGACGAGGAAGCTCAGCGACTCGGGCAGGAACTTCGCGAGCGCCGGGACGAAGAGCAGCGGGACCACACAGACCCAGAACGCGGCGCGCCAGCCGAGGGGCTCCACGATCCACAGGGCCACATAGGCGGAGAGGATGCCGCCCGCGTGGTGGGCGGTCATCAGCAGGCCGATGGTGAGGGCGGCGCGGGTGCGCGGGGCGTAGTCGGAGACCATGCTGATCGCGGTGGGCAGCAGTCCGCCGAGGCCGACACCGGCGAGCGTCCGGCCGAGGCCGAAGACCGCCACGCTGTCCGACAGGGCGCAGAGGCCGGAGGCCAGCGAGAAGAGCGTGACGCAGGCGACCATCAGCTTCTTGCGGCCCACCCGGTCGGCGATCGTCCCCGCGGTCAGCGCGCCGATCAGCATGCCGAAGGTGGCGTAGCTGCCGAGGTCGCCCGCCCGGTCCGGGGTGAGGCCGAGGGACTTCTCGGCGAGCATGTGCGGCAGTACGGAGCCGTATATGAACATGTCGAGGCCGTCGAAGAGCACGGCCAGCCAGCACAGGCCCAGAACCAGGAGGGCCATTCTGCTGCCGCGTGCGGACAGGGCGAAGGAGGAAGAGGAGGGGGACATCGTTGTTCCTCTCGTCCAGGAGTCGGGCGCCTGGAGGGGATTCGGGAGGTGGGCCGCGCGGTCCGTGCGACTGACGGCCGACGGCTGACCCGGTGTTGCGCTCGACGCTAGAAATCCGCCCCTTGATTGTCAACGTTTTTGTCAACAATCACAGGAACCGGCGGGGTGCCGTGCGTGTGGAAGGACTCGATGGTCTTCAGACCCCACGCCTGCCCCTTCTTGCGCTCGTTCTCCGTCCAGGTGACCAGCGGCCAGTCGGGGGCGAGCACCAGACGCGTGAGCGGGTTGCACAGTTCGATCCGGTTGCCGCCGGGCTCGTACACGTACAGGAAGAACGTCTGCTGGATGGCGTGCTTGTGCGGGCCCGTCTCGATGAACACACCGGTGTCCAGGGCGAGATCGGCCGCCCGCAGGATGTCCTCGCGGGTGTCCGTGGCGAACGCGATGTGGTGCAGGCGCCCCGTCGAGCCGGTCCAGTCCTCGGTGTAGACGACGTCGTACGACTTGCTGCTGAAGGTCAGCCACTGGGCGGCGATCCTGCCGTCGTCGAGCTGGATCTGCTCGGTGGGGCGGGCGCCGAGCACCTCGTGGACGAAGTCGCCGTTCGCACCGACGTCGGCGGCGAGGAAGTTGACGTGGTCCAGGCGGCGTACGCCCACGCCGTGGCCGGGCTTGGCCTGCGGCTGGTTCTTCAGGCCCGGCTTCAGGCCGTCCGGCGCCCGGTACCACTCGCTCTCCCAGTAGAGGGCGATCTCGTGGCCGTCGGGGTCGGTGGTGACGTACAGCGGGCCGAGGCCCGGCTCGTCCTCGACCCAGCGGCCGGCGCGGCCGGCGCTCTCGGCCTCCTTGACCCGGCGCTGCAGGGCCTCCTCGCTGGAGGCCCGCAGGGCGGTGCGGCGGATGCCGGACGTCTCGTGCGCGGTCAGCACCAGGCTGTGGTGTTCGTAGTCGTCCCAGGTCCGCAGGTAGACGGAAGTCCCGTCCGCGGAGCGGCCGTTCTCGGTGAGGCCGAGGTAGGCGGTGAAGAACCGGACACTGGCGTCCAGGTCGGGGGTGAGCAGTTCGACGTGCCCGAGGTGGGCGATGTCGCCGAGCGGCGGGGCCATGAGGCCTCCTCAGAAGTGTGGTGCGGCTCAGGGGAGTTGCGCTCCGGGTGGTGCGCGGCTCAGGCGGGCCGGGGGAAGACCGTGCCGTCGAAGATCTTGCGGGCGGTACGGACGACGGCGGTGCGCCGGGCCACGGGAGCGCCGCCCGGAAGGTCATGGGCGAGGGCCGTCTCGATGTCGAGGAAGCCGGTGGGATGCTCGATCCGCATCCGGTCCCCGTGCTCCGGCACGCGCGCCACGCCCTCGCCGACACCGCCCTCGACACGCAGTCCCGCGGCGACGCTCGCCGCGCCCAGGACGCCGATCGAGGTGTGGCAGCGCACGGGTATGAAGGTGCGCGTCATGACCGCGCCGCCGTCCACCGGTGGTGCGAGCAGGCTGAGTTTGGGCACGGTGGTGTTCTCCACGTCGCCCAGGCCCATGAGTTCGCCGGCCGCCAGCCTGATCTCCCGCAGCCGCGCGCCCAGTTGCCGGTCCGCCTCCAGATCGGCGGGCTCCTCGTAGCCGGTGACACCGAGCGAGGACGCCGCGATCAGGACGGTCGGCATGCCGTTGTTCACGCAGGTCACCGGGGTGTCGGCGACGAGGTCGCGCGCACGGCCGGTCGGCAGCAGCGGACCGGTCCCCGGCGGGAACTCGATGACGACCGGCGCGGCGGACCCCGGCACGCCGGAGATCTCCGCCGCGCCGGAGTAGTCGACGATTCCGCCCGGCGTGGGGAACTCCGCGACGGCGAGGTCCCCGGTGTTCAGCATGCGGATCCGTACGGAGGTGCGGTCGCCGCCCGGGGCGACCAGGCCGCGCTCCACGGCGAAGGGGCCCACGCCCGCGAGGAGATTGCCGCAGTTCTGACGATCACTCACCTCGGGCTTTTCGACGCCGACTTGGAGGAACAGATAGTCGACGTCCGCCGCCGGGTCGGCGGACACGGAGACCACCGCGACCTTGCTGGTCAGGGGATGCGCACCGCCCAGACCGTCGATCTGCCGCGGGTCGGGGCTGCCCATGGTCCGCAGCAACAGGGCGTCGCGCGGGGCGGGTTCGGCGGGCAGGTCCCCGGCGAGGAAGTAGGCGCCCTTGGAGGTGCCGCCGCGCAGGAGCATGCAGCGCACCTCGTCGGTACGGGCAGCCGCGGGAGCCTGCGTACGGGGAGTGGCGGCGCCGGTCAAGACCCGGCCCCGTCCCGCTCCGCCGCACCGTCGCGCTCGCGCTCCCGCTCGTACTCGTCGTACGACTGATAGGAGACCCCGAGGCGTACGAGGGTCTCGCGCAGGCCGTAGCGGTCGAGGCCGAGCTGGCCCTCCTGGAAGGCGGCCCGGGCGCCGGCCTCCTTGGCCTCGCGGGCCTCGGACGCCTCGGCGGTGCGGCGGGCCCGCTCGCGCGGTACGCACACCACACCGTCGTCGTCCGCGATGATCACGTCACCGGGACGGATCACCTGGCCGCCGACGACCACCGGCACATTCACGCTGCCGCCGGTCGCCTTGACCGTGCCCTGCGGGCTGACCGCCGCGGACCAGGCGGGAAAGCCCATCTCGCGCAGTTCCACCGTGTCCCGGATGCCCGCGTCGATGACCAGGCCGCGCACTCCGCGCCGCTGCAGCGCGGTGGCGAACAGCTCGCCGAACATGCCGTCGGTGGAGGGCGAGGTGGTCGTGACGACCAGGATGTCGCCCTCGCCGCACTGCTCGACCGCCGCGTGGATCATGAGGTTGTCGCCGGGCCAGGAGAGCACCGTGACCGCGGTGCCCGCGACCCGGGTGTCCTGCTGGACCGGGCGCAGACGGGTGCCGAGCAGGCCGGTGCGGCCCATCGCCTCGTGCACGGTGGCGACCCCGTGGGCGGCGAGCGCCTCGACGTCCTTCGCGTCCGCCTTCGGCGGGTCGGTGACGATCACGCCGCTCATGCCAGCTCCCCTGTGACCTGCGGGTAGGGCCGCATGTACGCCTCGGCCATGGTCTTGTGGGCCAGCCCCAGATTGGGTCCGGCGTTGCGCTTCAGCTGGACACCGCGGCGGACCGCGAGGTCCGTGTAGTAGTCCCACAGGTGCTGCTGGGCGGCCAGGCACTCCATCGCCTTGCGCTTGGTCTCCCAGACCTCCGAGATGTCGAGGAGCACCTGCGGCTTGAAGCCGCACATCTCGGGCTGGTGGGGCTCGAAGAAGAACACCGGCGGGGCGCCGATGATCTCCCCCTCGGCCGGGTAGCCGATCGCCTGCGCGAGGACGCGTGCGTCCAGGGCCATGCGGGCGGCGGCCGGATGGTCGCCGTTGTAGGGATCTTCGAGCGGGTGGGTGAGTACGACGTCGGGCTGGGCCGCGCGGTAGACGCCCACCAGACGGTCGGTCAGTTCCGGGGTGACGGTCAGGGGGTAGTCGCCGGCGTCGAAGAAGACGACCTCGGCGCCGAGCGCGGCGGCTGCCGCCTCGGCCTCTTCGCGGCGGATCCCCTTGATCTCCTCCAGTGACCTGCCCGCGCGCCAGGCCTTCGCGGACTCGCCGCGCTCGCCGTAGGTGAGACAGGCGATGGTGACCTTCTCACCGCGGGCGGCGGCGAGGGCGATGGCTCCTCCCGCCCGCCACACGAAGTCCCCGGCGTGGGCGGTGACGACGAGCGTCGACCGTGGGGTGTTGGGCGCGTTGCCGTGGGTCATTCCTGCGATCTCCTTGCTGGACAGGCCGATTGACCCACCCCGCGGCGTCATGCACGCGTTACGTCATTCACGCAGCGCGTCGATCACACCCGCGAGGTGGGAGCGGACGGCCTCTTCGGCCGCCTGCGGGTCCCGGGCCCTGATCGCGTCGATCATGGCCAGGTGCTCATTCAGGGACTTCTGGGGGCGCCCCGGGCGCAGCGCGAGCTGGAAACGGTGGCGCACCAGTTGGGCGTTGAGCCGTTCCAGGAGACCTACGGCCACCTGCTGGCCGCTGAACTGCCTGATGTGGGCGTGCAGTTCGTGGTTGAGGTCGGAGTAGGTCACCGGTTCGCCGTCGGCGACGGCCTTGGACATCGCCTCGCCCAGGGCGGTCAGCTGGTCCAGCTGCTCGTCCGTGGCCTCGACGGCCGCCTTGCCCGCGCACAGTCCTTCCAGGACCATGCGGCACTCGGTGATGGCGACCGCTTCCTCCACGGTCACCACGCGGACGCGTGAGCCGCGGTTGCGGATGCGTTCGACCAGTCCTTCCGACTCCAGCTCGATCAGGGCTGCGCGGACACTGGCCCGGGTGACCTCGAACTGCTCGGCGAGTTCGTTCTCCACGAGGCGTTGGGCCGGGGCCATGTCGCCTCGCAGGATGGCTTGCCGCAGCTGCGTGAGTGCGTGCTGTCTGGCTTGCTCTCCGGTGCTCGGACGGGCTTCTTTCGGCATGTGCGCCCTCCCTGAGTGAGTGCCTGTCGAACGTAAATCTAGACGAACAAGATTGTCAACAATTTTGTTCGTGATCTACCCCGACGTGCCCCGGCACCTCACGGCGGCTTGTCTGTCACCCGCGGCCCGGTGGGGGCTGGCCGCGCAGTTCCCCGCGCCCCTAAAACCCAAAAGACACCGCCGCACCCCCACCCCACGACGGCCAGTCATAAAACGGCGCCCCTAAGGGGCGCGGGGAACGGCGCGACCAGCCACAACGGATCCGCACCCAGCGACGGCCAGTCGTCAAACGGCGCCCTTAAGGGGCGCGGGGAACTGCGCGACCAGCCACGACGCACCCGCACCCCACGACGGCGAGTCATCAACCGGCGCCCTTCAGGGGCGCGGGGAACGGCGCGGCCAACCCCCACCCACCCGCACCCCACGACGGCCAGTCGTCAGACTGGAAACCCCGCGCTCCGCCGAACCCCCCGCCCCGCGTCCACCGCGAACACCTCGCACCCCCCACGCGCCGCGGCCCACTCAACCCCCTCCGCGCCCATCGCGAACCCCGCCGTCGCCACCGCGTCCGCCTCCGTCAGCGTGGGCGCGACCACGGTCAGGCTGAGCAGCCCGGTCGCCGGCAGCCCCGTACGCCCGTCGAGGATGTGGTCCCCCCGCTCGTACCGCCCGGAGGTCGCCACCGCCCCGTCGGCGACCTCCACCACCGCGCAGACACGATCGGCCCGCTCCGGATGCCGTATCCCGATCCGCCAGGGACGGCCCGCCGCGACCACGTCACCGCCGGCGTTGAGGCAGAACATGGTGACGCCCGACGCCCGCAGCAGCTCAGCCCCGCGCTGGACCGCCCAGCCCTTGACCATGGCGCAGGGATCGAGCCCCCGGCCGGGCAGCCGCACCTGGAACGCGCCGCCGCTCTCGACCCGGTAGCGCTCGCACAGGCCGAGGACCTCGACCAGATCGGGGCTCAGCTCGTCGTCCGACAGTTCGCCCCGGTCCAGCCGGGACACCTCACTGTCGGGCAGGAAGGGGCTGAACCGCGCGTCGACCTCCCGCAGCCACGCGAACACCCGGTCCGCGGCCTCCCCGCCGGACCCGCCGGACCCGCCCGCGCCCTCGATCCGCAACGAGATCGGCAGCCCCATGATCTGCTCGACCCGATGCACCGCCGCACTCGCACCGAACGCCGTGGACACCACCGCCATCAGCCCCTCGCGTCGAGCGCAGCCTGCAGCGACTCGACGTACCCCTCGCTCGTGATCGTTGCCCCGGACACCGCGTCGATGTCGGCGCTCTGCGCCTCAAGCGTCGACGCGATGAGCTTCGGCACGGCCGCCTCGGTCTGCGGATGGTTCGGCTGCTGGAGCATCCGTACCGAACCGATGGTGTCGCCGTCGAAGGTGACCTCGACCTGGACGGTGCCCTTCTCGGTGTTCACCGCGGACCCCGCCACCACCTGGGACGCGGCGGCCGACGCGGACGGCGAGGCGGAGGCCGCCGCCGCGGACTTCGCCTGCGCGTCGATGGCCGCCTGCAGCGACTCCCGGTAACCGTCGCTGGTGATCGTCGCGCCGGACACCGTGTCGACGTCGGCGCTCTGCGCCTCAAGCGTCGACGCGATCAGCTTCGGCACGGCCGCCTCGGTCTGCGGATGGTTCGGCTGCTGGAGCAGCTTCACGGCCGTGATCTTGTCGCCGTCGAAGGTCACCTCGACCTGGACGGGGCCCTTCTCGGTGGTCACCGTCGTGCCCCTGACCACCTGGGACGAGCCGTCCCCGGCGGAGGACGCGGAGGGCGTCGAGGCGGGCGCCGACGCCTCGGTGGTGGTCGTCGTTCCGTCCGAGGGGGCGTAGCGCCACACCGGGACCAGGCCCGCGACACTCAGGACCAGGACAGGTATTGCTCGCTTCACGATGTCTCTCTCATCCCGCTCACGGCGTCGCTCAGCCCGCCAGGCTGAAGCGCTCGAAATGGATCTGCGGCTTGGGTACGCCCAGCTCGCGCAGGCTGCCGAGGACCGCGTTCATCATCGGGGGCGGTCCGCACAGGAAGACGTCACGGTCGCCGATGTCCGGGACGAGCCGGGCCAGCTCGGCCGGGGCCAGCTTGTCGGGGCTGACAGGACCGGACACCAGGTGCAGCTCGGCCCCCTTGGCGTGGG
The DNA here is from genome assembly GCF_042728395.1 of Streptomyces sp. NPDC060205. Lineage (NCBI taxonomy): Bacteria > Bacillati > Actinomycetota > Actinomycetes > Kitasatosporales > Streptomycetaceae > Streptomyces > Streptomyces sp. NPDC060205. The sequence continues at coordinate 6,978 of NZ_JBHWZP010000027.1, read as the reverse complement.
CGAGTCCGCGCAGTTCCTCGTACAGGACCGCGTCCCGGTCCGAGCCGACCCGGTAGATGACGACGGCGTGCCCGTGCAGTTCCTCCAGCAGGGCCCGGATCGGCGTGACACCGACGCCGCCGGCGATGAGTACGGCTTCGGAGCGGGTGCGGTGCATCGCGGTGAAGGCGCCGTACGGGCCCTCGGCGAAGACCCGCGTACCCACCTTGAGGTGCCTGAGGGCGGCGGTGCCGTCACCGGCCGTCTTGGCGGTGAGTCGCAGCGAGCGGCCGTCGGGGGCGGCCGACAGGGAGAACGGGTTGGCCTGCCACCAGCGGTCCTTGGTGAGGAACCGCCACAGGAAGAACTGCCCGGCGCGGGCCGGCAGCCGGTCGAGGTCGCGTCCCGTGATGTGGACGGAGACGACGGTGTCGGACTCGGGCACCACGGCGGAGACCCGCAGCTGGTGGCGCATGTTCCGCCACAGCGGCAGGACGGCCCGGCCCAGCAGCACCGCGCCGAGGGCGACGCCCCACAGCACGTACCAGTACGTCGTGGCGGCGGGCGACGCGGTGAACGTCGTACCGGCCGCGACCTGGTGCGTGAACGCCAGCACCACGGCGACGTACGTGTACAGGTGGATGAAGTGCCAGGTCTCGTACGCGAGCCTGCGGCGGGCGAAGCGCGCCGAGACCCCGCCGATCACGAGGATCAGGCCGAGCGCGACGATCGCGCGGAAGACACCCTCGACGGTCTGCCCGAGGTCGACCAGCTGGTTGACCGGGTCCATCGAGGACGACTGGGCGTAGCCGAAGGTGATGAACACGGCGTGCCCGAGCAGGGTGAAGAGCAGGCCGAAGCCGACCCAGCGGTGCCAGGAGGTCAGCCGGTCCATGCCGATACGGCGGTCGAACCACGGCAGCCGGGCGACCAGCAGCAGCTGGAAGGCCATCAGGAGCGCGCCGTACAGGCCGGCGAGTCTGCCCAGCACGATGAGGGCGTTCGAGGCGAACCCGGCCTGGATGAAGAACACGGTCACCACGACCACGTTCACGGCCAGCACGCCGTACAGGCCGGCGCGGGCCACCACCTTGGGGCGCACCGCCGCGGTCGGCGGCGGAACGGTCGTCTGGACAGTCGTCACGGACGGCAACTCCTTGATCGGGTCCTCGGACCCCTGATCCGGGTCCTGGATCCCTCATTCGGGTCCTGGGACTCCGAGCCTGCCTCGTCAACCCTGTCGTTTTCCTGTCGCTGAACTTTCAAGTGTTTATCGATCCGGTCCCGGAGCGTTCTCGCCTATGGCGTATCCGGCCACGTGAAGCACTATGGGCACGTGGAAAAAGTACGACTTCTCGTCGTGGACGACGACCCGCCCATCGCCGACCTGGTCGCGACGGTCGCCCGCTACGAGGGCTGGGAGGCGGTCACCGCGAACTCCGGCGAGGAGGCGCTGCACCGCGCCGCCGAGTTCCACCCGGACATCGTGGTGCTCGACCTGATGCTGCCGGGGCTCGACGGCTTCGCCGTCCTGGACCGTCTGCGCCTGTCCGGGACGATGGTGCCCGTCGTCTTCCTCACCGCACGGGACGGCGTGGCGGACCGGGTCGCGGGCCTCACCAGGGGCGGCGACGACTACCTCGTCAAACCGTTCGCGGTGGAGGAGCTCATGGCCCGGCTGCGGACCGTGCTGCGCCGCAGCGCGGGACCCGCCTTCCAGCGCTCCGTGCTGACGGTGGCGGACCTGACGATGGACGAGGACACCCGCGAGGTGCGCCGGGGCGAACGACTGCTGACGCTGACCCCGACCGAGTACGAGGTGCTCCGCTACCTGATGCGCAAATCACCGACGGTACTCACCAAGGCCCAGATCCTCGACCACGTCTGGGAGTACGGCTTCGGCGGGCGCTCGAACGTGGTGGAGCTGGTCATCAGCCGGCTGCGCCGCAAACTCGACGGCGACCCCGACACGACGACCGGCGACGACAAGGGCGACGAGCCGCAGCTGATCCACACCGTACGGGGCGTCGGATACGTCGTCCGGCAGGTCACCGAGTGATCGGCCGGCTCCGCGACACCTACCGCAGACTCCGCCTCGGCACCCGGCTCGCGCTCGGCATGGGCGTGCTCTCGCTGGTCGTCTTCGCCGTGGTCGGCACCGCGCTGTCGACGTACATGCGGGACTATCTGGAGCGCCAGCTCAACGACCAGATGAAGCTCGTCCAGACCACCCAGTCCAAGGACGCCCAGGCGCACGGCACGGTGGAGCGCCGGCCGTACTACGGCTGGTACACGGCGGTGTACGACGTCTCGGGCGACTCGGCCGTCCTGCGCAAGCCCAGTGACGTGCCGAAGGACACCGTCGAGCTGACCTCCTTCGCCGAGTCGCTGGCCAGGGCGGGGGCGACGGAGATGTCCCACACCACGCGCATCGAGGACGAGGGCGCGTACCGGCTGCGTGCCTGCAAGATCGGCCAGGGCGTCGTCCTGGTCACCGCGGCGCCCCTGGAGGACATCGAGGACACCATGGACCAACTCGTCACGGTCCAGGTCGTCGCGTTCGCCCTCGCGCTGCTCGGGCTCGTGGTGTTCGGGCGCGCGGTGCTGCGCCGCGGTCTGCAGCCGCTCAGCGACATGGCGCACACCGCCCGCGGCATCACCTCGCACGACTTCACCGACTCGGCCCGGCTGCCGGTGCGCGCCGACCGCGGCAACGGCGGCCCGGAGGTCGAGGAACTGCGTACCGCGTTCAACACCATGCTGGAGCACATCGACGACTCCCTCGCGGTCCGCACGGAGGCCGAGCAGCGTCTGCGCCGCTTCGTCGCGGACGCCTCGCACGAGCTGCGTACGCCCCTGATGTCGGTACGCGGTTACGCGGACCTCTTCCAGTACGCGGCGGCCAACGAGCCCGGCGAGCGGGACAGGCATCTGGCCAGGCTGCGCGCCGAGGCCGCCCGGATGGGTGTGCTGCTCGACGATCTGCTGCTGCTCGCCCGCCTGGACGCCGCCGAGGTGGAGGCGCCGCTGCGGCTGGAGGAAGCGGACCTCGCGGAGCTGGTGCGGCAGGCCGCGGACGCCTTCCGGGCCACCCACGCGGACCGTCCGCTGACCGTGACGGCCGCTTCCGGCCCGGTGCGGCTGCGGCTCGACGTCCTGCGGATCCGGCAGGTCCTCGACAACCTCCTCACCAACGCCGCCGTGCACACCCCCGCCGGTACCGAGGTCGCCGTGGAGGTGTCCGTCACGTCCGGGGCGGCCGTCGTGCGGGTCACGGACTCCGGTCCCGGCATCCCGGCCGCCGACCAGGAGCGCGTCTTCGACCGCTTCTTCCGGATCGACAAGGCCCGCAGCCGGGACCGGGGCGGCAGCGGGCTGGGACTTGCCGTGGCCCGCTCCCTGGTCCGGGCCCACGGGGGGACCATCGACGTGCGGAGCCGGCCGGGGGCGACGACGTTCACGCTGACGATCCCCTTGCACCGCGACATCCCCTGACGGGGCGCGGCCGGTTCAGCCCGCCCGGTAGAGGGCCGTGAGCAGTTCGGTCACGGCCGGGGCGGCGGGATGCGGGTCGTCGCGCCACCAGGCCAGGCGGACCGCGATCGGCTCGGCGTCCCGGACCGGCCGGTAGACGACCCCGGGCCGCGGATACTGGTGCGCGGTCGACTCCGCCGTCATCCCCACGTACCGGCCCGTGGAGATCGTGGTCAGCCAGTCGTCGATGTCGTGGGACTCCCTGGTGTCCGGGCGGGCGTCCGGCGGCCACAGTTCCGTCGTGGTGGTCCCGGTCCGCCGGTCGACGAGCAGGACGCGTCCGGCGAGGTCGGCCAGCCGGACCGATCGGCGCCGCGCCAGCGGGTCGTCGGAGGCCATGGCGCACAGCCGCCGTTCCAGGCCGACGATGACCGAGTCGAAGCGGCGCTCGTCCAACGGCCGCCGTACGACGCTCAGTTCACAGGTGCCCTCGGCCAGTCCGGCGGTCGCGGAGTTGGCGCGGACCAGTTCCAGTTCCGTCGCGGGGTGCGCGGTCGCCCAGGCGCGCTGGAAGGTCAGCGTGTGGCGGCCGAGCGCCGACCAGGCGTACCCGATCCGCAGCGAGGTCTGACCCGAGGCGGCCTCCCGGACCAGGCCCTCCACCTCGGCGAGCACCCGCCGGGCGTGCGCCACCACGCGCAGGCCCGTCGCCGTCGGGGTCACCTCCCTGGAGGTACGTCTCAACAGCCTTACCCCCAGGGCCCGTTCGAGCGAGGCCAGGGTGCGGGACACCGCGGCCTGGGAGACCCCGAGGGCGATGGCCGCGTCGGTGAAGCCGCCCTCGTCGACGATCGCGACGAGACAGCGCAACTGCCGCAGTTCCACATCCATGACTCAAGCGTATAGATGGATCCGAGAATGCATTTTGCGCATGCCGGCGACCGGCGCAGCATCGGAGCATGTACGCAGCCTCCGCGCCTTCGCCGGCGTCCGCACCGGCTTCGACTCCCGCGCAGCACGCGCCCGCGGCGCCCACGGCGCCCGCCCCCGAGGGCGGGCGTCCGGCGGCTCTGCTCACCCTCCTCGGCAGCGGTCTGTCCAATCAGACCGGCGCGGCGATCGGTTCCCTGGCCTTCCCGGTCCTGGGTCCCCTCGGTGTCGTCGCGGTCCGCCAGTACGTGGCCGCGCTCGCCCTCTTCGCGGTCGCCAGGCCTCCGCTGCGCTCCTTCACCCGGCACCAGTGGTGGCCGGTCCTGCTGCTGGCCCTGGTGTTCGGGACGATGAACCTGTCCCTGTACACCGCCATCGACCGCATCGGGCTCGGTCTTGCGGTGACCCTGGAGTTCCTCGGCCCGCTCGCCGTCGCACTGTCCGCGGCGCGCCGGCGGATCGACGCCTGCTGCGCGCTGGTCGCCGCGGCGGGCGTCGTCACGCTGATGCGCCCGCAGCCGTCGGCGGACTATCTCGGCATGGGCCTCGGACTGCTCGCCGCGGTCTGCTGGGCCTCCTACATCCTGCTCAACCGCACGGTGGGCCGCCGCCTCCCCGGAGCGCAGGGCTCGGCCGCCGCGGCGGCCGTCTCCGCCCTGATGTTCCTGCCGGTGGGCATCGTCCTCGCGCTCCGCAGCCCGCCGACCCTCACGGCTGTGGGGTACGCCGTCGCCGCGGGCGTGCTCGCCTCCGCCGTGCCGTACCTGGCGGACATGTACACCCTGCGCCGTGTCCCCGCCGCGGCCTTCGGCCTCTTCATGAGCGTCAATCCGGTACTGGCGGGTCTGGTCGGCTGGGTCGTCCTGGGCCAGCGCCTGGGCCCTGTGGAGTGGGCCGCCGTCGGCGCGGTCGTCGCCGCCAACGCGCTCAGCATCCTCACGGCCCGGCGCTGAACCGGGCGGCGCGCCGCACCCCTCGTCAGTGGGTCACTCGGCGTAGAACGTGGCGTCCGCCCTCGCCGTCGCCGTGTCGGCGGGCTGCGTGACGAGCAGGTAGTCGTAGTGCCGGACATAGCTGCCCGCCACGTTGTACGACTCGAAGGAGACACCCGTCGCGTCCGCGAGACCGGCCCGCCGGTGGAAACTCGCGTCGCCCTTGAAGGCCGTACTCCCGTCGCTCCTGTCCACCCACACCTCGCCGTTGCCGCGGTGGCGGAGGTAGTAGCCGGGGAAGTTCGCCGATTCGAGCGAGACGGTCCCGGTGCCGGCGAGACCGGTCACCACCCGGAACTGCGAGTCGGCGAGGTTGGTGACGTTCGGCTCGATCTTCGCCCGGTACTCCCAGTGCCGGATGAACCGGTCGGGGAAGTTGTACGAGGAGAAGCGGACCGGGGTGACCCCGTCGGCCACCGGGATGCCGAAGTTGGGTGTGCCGTCGGCGTTCCAGTACAGCTTCTGGTAACGGGTGCGCCGGTTGGGGTCGTTGAGCGGATCGCCGCTGATGTCCTTGTAGTTGCGGTCGTGGTAGACGAGGACGTCGGACCTGCCGTCCTCGGACGTGGTGAAGGTGTTGTGGCCCGGTCCGTACTGGCCGGTGGCCGCGTTGCTGGTGAAGACCGGGGTGGGCGTCTTGGCCCAGGAGGACGCGTTCATCAGGTCGGCGGAGGCCGAGGCGGTCAGCAGACCGAGGCAGTAGTTGCTGTCGGTGGCGCTCGCCGAGAAGGTCATGAAGACCTTGCCGCCGCGCTGGATGACCGCCGGGCCCTCGTTGACGGTGTGCCCGACCTTCTCCCAGGCGTTGGTGGGCCGGGAGATCATGACCGGACTGCCGCTGATGGTCCAGGGGTTGGACAGCTTGGCCAGATAGATGTTGGTGCCGTCACCGACCGCCGGGTCGTTCTGCGCCCAGCTCAGATAGCGGGTGCCGCCGACGGTGAAGGTCGTCGCGTCCAGCGAGAAGGTGTCGAGCGGGAGAGCGATACGGCCCTTCTCGGTCCAGGTTCCGGTCAGCGGGTTGGCCGCGCTCGTCTCCAGGACGTACGGCCGGATCTTCCAGATGTCACTGGTGGACCCAGCGGCGAAGTAGACGTACCACTTGCCGCCGATGTAGTGGATCTCGGGAGCCCAGATGTGCGCGCCCATGTCCCCGCTGGCGTGCTTGGTCCAGATCGTCGTCTCGGCGGCCGTGGACAGCCCCTGGAGGGTGGTGGCCCGCCGCATCACGATCCTGTCGTACGCGGGCACGGTCGCGGTGAAGTAGTAGTAGCCGTCGGTGTGCTTGAAGATGTGCGGGTCTGCGCGCTGTTCGGCGACGGGGTTGGTGTAGGTGACGGCGGGCGAGGTGGGGGCGGCGGCCTCGGCGGTGCCGGAGGCCAGTGCGGCCAGGATGACGGACAGGGCCGTCACCGCCCTTGCGATCGTACGTCTCACGGTGTTCCTCCCGGATGGGTCCACTCACGACGGTTCCGACAGACGGGTTCTCGCCCCCGCCGCCCCTACCCGTTCCCGTTCCTGCATGGGGGCTGCGCCCCCTCGCCCCCCTTTGCGCAGTTCCCCGCGCCCCAGTTCCCCGCGCCCCCAAAAAAAGGCAGTTCCC
>NZ_JBHWZP010000026.1:0-50675 GCF_042728395.1 Streptomyces sp. NPDC060205 | reverse complement strand
AACCAGCAGTGCGCCGAGAACTCGACCCAGGCGAAGGGCGACGAGCCGATCTCGCACGTCCTGGACAACATCCCGGTGCTGTCGGGCAACGGCGCCTCGGGCAGCTGATCCGCCGTCACGAGGACCGCTCGGGCCGCCCCGTCGCTCTGTGCGGCGGGGCCGCCCGGGTTCTTCGGAGATATGTTCCGCGTTTCTTTTCCGGCTTTATGAAGTGACGTTTCGCCACCGATTCCGCTCCGGGCGTTCGGGTGAAATACCGGAGAGTCGCACTTTCTGTAGTTTCTTCGTCCCCCGTTCCCTCGTTCTACAGCCCGCAGGTCATGGTGCGAGTCGTTCAGGCTGGGCTCGTCCGGTTTCGGCCGTCATTGGGCATGACCGCAGAGAAAGGGAAGTACGTGAAGCACAAGAAGAGTGCCGTCGTCATCGCCGGCGCGATCATGGCCATGGGCATGGGCGCCCCGGCCTTCGCCGACTCCGAGGCCGAGGGTGCGGCCGTCGGCTCGCCCGGCGTCCTCTCCGGCAACGTTCTCCAGGTGCCCGTGCACATTCCTGTCAACGTGTGCGGCAACTCGATCAACGTGATCGGCCTGCTGAACCCGGCGTTCGGCAACGAGTGCGTCAACGACTGACGTCGTAACGCACCAGCCGGACGGCTGAGTCACGCCGGCCTTGGACCGCTTTCCGGTGCCAAGGCCGGCTTTTCCCACTTCTACCAGCAGAGAAGACAACGAAGTTGCGACAGACCCTGAGCAAGGGAATGGTCGCGGCCGCCGCCGCGACGAGCATCTTGTCCCTGTACGCCTCCCAGGCGTCCGCGGACTCGGACGTGCACGCCGTCGCGGCGGACTCGCCCGGAGTGCTGTCCGGCAACAACGTGCAGGCGCCGGTGGGCGTACCCGTGAACGCGTGCGGCAACTCGGCGAACGCGGCCGCCGGTCTCAACCCGTCGTTCGGCAACTCCTGCGCCACTCCCACGGGCAAGCACCGCAAGCCGGACGGCCCCCGCCACGGAGCCCCGGCCGGATACGGCTCGGACCACGGCCACGGCTCCCACCAGGACCAGGGATACGGCTCGGACCACGGCGGCGGCTCCGGCCACCACGGCTCGGGCCCTCACGACAGCGGCCACCACGGCGGCGGTTCCGCCACGCACGGCGGTACGCACGACGCGCCCGGTGTCGGCAGCGGCAACGTCGACGAGGCCCCGGTGCACGCTCCGGCGAACGCGTGCGGCGACACCGCGGACGCGGGCGGTCTGCTGAACCCGGCGTTCGGCGACACGTGCGGGCACGACGGACCGGGGGGCTACGGCGACGACGACACCCCGCCGTCCGGGCCGCCTTCCGGGCCCCCGTCCGGCCCGCCGCACACCCCGCCTCCGCACACCACCCCGCCCACGACCACGCCTCCCGAGACGGGCCCGCCGGGGACGGTGCCGCCCACCACGGGACCCCCGTCGTCGCTCCCGCCCGCCACGGGTCCGGGAGCGCCGCATCCGTCCCCGCCCTCCTCGGGCCGGGGCCCCTGGCCGGAGCTGGCACAGACCGGCGCCGACGGCATGCTCGCGGCCTCCGCCGCCGGCACGGGCCTGCTGCTCGGCGGAGCGATCCTGTACCGGCGCAGCCGGGCCGCCGCCCGCCGGTGACGACGCGCCGGGTGCCGGACGCCACACGCCCGGCATCCGGCATCCGGCACCCGGCACCCGGCACAGGGCATCCGGCGTGCGCGCGGTCAGCGCCCCGCCGCCCCCAGCACCCCGCGCCGCTCCCGCGCGCCGGGCACGGGCAGCAGGACCGGTCCGGTACGGAGCCGGCGCCGCACGCCCCGTACCAGGGTCCTGGCCGTGAACGAGGCGCCGTGCACGAACCGCATGGCCGGGCCGAAGCCGGCCGCCGTGACCAGGCCCGCCATGAAGAGCCCCGGCCAGGTCGACTCGAACTCCCGGCCCACATAGGGGGATCCGTCGGGGCACGCGCCCAGGCCCTCGTGCACGTCCGCCGTCAGGATCCCCAGGCGTTCGCGGGTCGGTTTGAACCCCGTGGCGGCGATGACGTGGTCGGTGTCCAGCGACACCGGCCCACCGGTCGGGCCGAGCAGGTCCAGGCGTACGCCGCCCGCCGACCCGTGGGCCGCCGCGATCTCGTGGCCCAGCAGCAGTTCGACGGACGGCTCGACCCGGTCGCGGACCCACCAGGCACCCGCGGGGCCGAGAGCCGTGGTGGCGATCCGGGCGCGGGTGGGCTCGGGCAGACGACGGAACGCGCCGGGGCGCTCGGCGTAGAACCAGTTGCGCCAGCCGGGCCCCAGGCCGCTGTGCGGGGCGCGGGCCGACTGCCACCACGGGCGTTCCCAGGGCGGCGGCACGTCGTTCCAGGAGAGACCGGGGGCCCGGGCCACCACCCGGACGCGGGTGCCCTGTTCGGCGAGCAGGGCCGCCGTCTCCAGCGCGGCCTGGCCGCCACCGACCACGGTGACGTCCTCGCCGACGAAGCGGTCCAGATCGCTGTGGTGGCTGCTGTGCGAGACGTGCTCGGGCGTCAGGCCGCGCAGGGTCGCCGGGACTTCGGTGAAGGGGAGCACGCCGACCGCCAGCGCGACCGTCCGCGCCCGCACGCTCGTGCCGTCCTCGGTGACCGCCTCGAAACCGCCGAGGCAGGGGTGGATGCGCTCGATCGTGCGCTCGTCCACCTCCGGGACCGAGTGCCGCGCGAACCACAGCCCGTAGGAGGCGAACACCTCGACCGGGATGGGCGCCCCGTGCCGGGACTCCATCCCCTGCTCCGCGCAGTAGGCGGCCAGGCTCAGCCGGCCCCCGGGGTCCGAGAGGTTGGAGGCCCACGGTTCGGACTTGAGGAACATGCCGCGGGGCATGTGGTCGCGCCAGGAGGCCATGGGCCGGCCGAACACCCGAAGGCTCAGACCGGCCGCCGCGGCATGGGAGGCGATGGACAGGCCGTAGGGGCCGGCTCCCACCACCAGCAGGTCGTACATCAGTGACTGCTCGCTTTCTCGTCGTCGGACAGGGGGGTCGGCTGAGGAGGAGGGACCGTCGGTCGTACGTTTCGGCGGACCGCGCGTCTGCCCACATGGCGTGACCACAGCGCCCACAGGGCGGCGCCGGGCGCGAGGTCGTCCCGGGCGTGCCAGGCCAGTTCGGTCCCGCGGCGGAACGCGGCCGACAGCGGCGCGTAGTTCTCCACCACGAAGGTGCGGCCCGGCAGGGGAACCGGCGACGGCAGGGGACGGTGGGTCAGGTCCAGGTGCAGGGCCCGCACCACGTCGAGCCCCGCCCCGTCGGCGAACAGCCGGAACTGCGCGCCGGGCCGCGGATTGAAGTCGAGCAGGTGGTAGGCGCCACTCGTGCCGTCGCGGCGGAAGTCCAGGTCGAAGATGCCGCGGTAGCCGAGCTGTGCGACCAGCCGCTCGGCCGGCCCCCGCACGGCCGGGTTCGGCGTCCAGCGGCCCACCGCGGTCAGTCCCGCGCCGCGCGGCCAGGCCAGCTGTTTGCGGCCCGCGCCGCCCCCGCGCACCGCCCCGGCCCTGTCCACGTACCCGTGGAAGAACCAGTCCCGCTCGGGGCCCGGCGCCAGGAACGCCTGGAGGAGCAGCCTGCTGCCCGCCTCCCCGGCCCGCCGGTGCAGGGTCCGTGCCTCCTCGGCGGAGGTCAGCACCGTCGTGCTGCGCAGGTCGGAACCGGCGGGCAGCAGCCAGGGGCGGCTCCACTTCGCCACCACCGGCAGCCCCAGCCGCCGGGCCGCCGAGGCCGCCTGCGCGGGGCTGTCCGGGATCAGCGTCACCGGGTGCGGGATGCCCGCGGACGCGCACACGGCGGCCAGTTCCGCCTTGTCCGCGACCCGTTCGGCGAGACCCGCGGGAGCGAGGGGCAGCAGGAAACGGGGGGACAGCTCGGCCCGCAGCCGGTCCACGGCGACGGCGCTCGCGTCATCCATCGGGATCAGTACGGCGGGCCGGCCCACCCGCGCCGCCACTCGGCGCAACGTCGCGGCGATCTCGGACGGCGGGGCCCCGGGAGCGGGCGGCGGATGCATCCGGCACACGAAACGGGAACCGCGCACCGGACTCCCGGTGGAATCCGCGACAAGGTGGACGTCGATTCCGGCCCGGCCGAGCGAGCGTACGGCTCCCAGCGTGCCGTGGTGAAAGGGATTCCGGTCGGTGCGCAGCAGTACGGCGGGCACGCGGGTGTCGAAGGACGGCATGGTCTGTTTCCCTGGGATCGCTTCTGATTCTTCGCTTCTGATTTCTCACCCGTGCGAGTGAGTGGGTATTTCTTCGGCGCCCGGCCTCGGTTGGCGCAATTCACATTCATATGACTGAGTGTCAGTGGACGGTGGAAATGAAGCGCGAGGAGTGGACATGGCCCCACTGCAACGGACCCGAACCAGACGGCCGGCGTACGTCGCCGCCGTACTCACCGCCGGACTCTTCGCCTCGGCCGCCCTCGCGTCCGGGACGGGACACGCGGCGGCCGTGCGGGCGGGGGAGCCGCCGGCCCCGCCGCCGACCGCGCCCACCGGTGTCGTGGCGCCGGTCGCCGCACCGGCCGCCGCTCCGGCCGCCTCCGGACAGGCGACCCCGCCGCCCGCGCCGCCGAAGGCCCCCGAGAACCCGGCCTTCGGCGCCTACCTGGACTACGGGCCCCGCGGGGTGGCCCGGATCGCCGAGCTGAGCCGCTGGCTGGGCGGGGCCGACCTGCGCGTGGCGCACACGTATCTGCCCGGCGACCGCTGGAGCAACATCGAGGGCCTGCCCGGCTTCCTCGACGCCTGGGCCCACTGGCGGCGGGAGGAGGCCGACCGGCTCTTCGTCCTCAACGTGCCCATGCTGGAGCGCAACGAGGAGGGCGTCTCCGACCGCGAGGTCCGCGGTCTGCTGCGGCGCGGCGCGGCCGGGGAGTTCGACCAGCACTTCCGCAAGCTGGCCGAGCGGCTCGTCGAGCTGGAGGTGCCCGACACCGTCATCGTGCTCGGCTGGGAAATGAACGGCATCACGTACACCCATCGCTGCGGGCCGGACCCGGAGGCCTGGAAGAAGTACTGGGACAGGATCGTCACCGCCATGAGAGCGGTGCCGGGGCAGAAGTTCCGCTTCGACTTCACTCCGAACCGCGGCCGGGACGCCATTCCCTGGACCCAGTGCTATCCGGGCGACGAGACGGTCGACGTCATCGGCATGGATTCGTACGACCAGCCGCGCGGACAGTCATTCGACGAGGCCGTCTCGGAGCCCTACGGGCTTCAGGCGCACGTCGACTTCGCGAAAGCGCACGGAAAGCCGATCTCCTATCCTGAATGGGGGCTGTTCAGAAACGGCGACAACGCGACCTACATGAAGCGGATGCTCGCCTGGCTGGACGAGCACAAGCCGCTGTACAACACGCTCACCGACTACTGCCCGCACGGTGTGTGGCAGTGCGACGACAACCCCGAGGCCTCCGAGATCTACCGGTCCGTGCTCTTCGGCCGCACCGATCAGACCCCTAAGCCCACCGACCCGGCCCCGAAGCCCACGGATCCGGCGCCCAAGCCGACCGATCCGCCGAAGCCCACCGACCCGACGCCCGAGAAGCCGTCGAACTGTTCGCCGGTGGCCCTGGGCGACTGGGTGGAGTACTGGCTCGGCGGGAAGCTGTGCCTGCGCTTCGACTGGTGGTCGCGCAACCGCTGACCCGAAGGCGCGGGAGGCGGCGGGCCGGTCACGGCCTGCCGCCACCGCGTTCCCTCCAGTCGAGGAACCGGTCGAGCAGCTTCTTGCCCCGGCTGCGGGCGGCCACGTCACAGACGGCGGCGGACATCAGCGGCGACGTCCGCCGTCTGGCCAGCAGGAACCGCTGGTTGACGACGGGCTGCGGGCGCCAGTGGTGCTTGTAGGGCTCGTTGCCGCGCAGCAGGCTCAGCACCCGGCGCCCGCCCGCCGCACCGCCCGCTGCGGTGTGCTGGGCGCAGGCGTGCAGCAGCATCGTCGCCACGTCCGCCTTGCGCTCCCGCAGCTGGGGATGCGCGCCGTACAGATAGCCGCCCGCCAGCCGGTCCGACAGGAGCGTCAGGTCGACGGCCACCACCGTCCCGTCCACCAGGAACTCGGTCACCACCGCGTCCCCGGCGCGGACCATCGGCCCCACCGAACGGATCAGGTGTTCGGCGAAGCGATCCTGCAGATGTTCGGACGTCACCTTGCGGCCCTGCCACTGCAGCCGGTGCAGCTCCAGAAGTCTGCGCAGCGCCGTGTCGACCTCGTCGGGCCGCACGGTCCGCCGTTCGACGCCCAGCGTGGACAGTTTGCGCAGCTTGGCGCGGACCCGCTGCTGGGCCTTGGCCGTCGCCAGCCGCCCGATCAGGTCGTCCATCGGCACGGCGGGCAGCTCCAGGCACAGCGAGTCCGGCACCTGCCGCCGGGGCCCGCGCCAGCTCGCGTACACCCGCTCCACCGCGCCCCCGGGCCGTACCTCGCGGAAGTCGATCAGCGCGGTGCGCGCGGCCGCGGCCAGCCCGTCGGCCAGCGCGGCGGCGGCCCGGTCGGCGCGCTCGCCGTCCTCGATCAGCACGTCCCCGAAGTCGGAGATCGCCCCGCCCAGCGGCACGAGCGCCGGCCACGGCTGCCGTACGAGCATCAGCGGGGCGGCGGCCACCAGGTCGCCGCCGTCGCGGACGAGCACGAGCCGGAGCCGGCCCGGCGTGCCGTACGAGAGCCACCACGAGTGCAGCCACGCGTGGCTCTGGAACGGGGTGGCCGTGCCGCAGTGCCGGTACAGCCTCCCCCACTCCTCGGCCAGCCGCCCGAACTCCCGCTCGTCCGTGCACAGTTCCGTACGCCACTCGGTCCGCGGCCGGGTCCGCGGCGCGGCGGCTCTCACAGCTGTCCGTGGACGTCGGCGGCGGTGGCGGGGCCCGGCACCGAGGCCGTGGGCGCGGCTCCCGGGGCCCGGCGCGGGCGGACCAGCAGCGCGAGTCCGCCGAGCAGCCCGCCGGCGCTCGCGCCGACGAGACCGGTCATCGTCGCGGACGCCGAGGAGGCCTCCGTGGGCTTGATCGCCCGCGAGAACTGCAGCAGTTCCACATGCGTGCTGTTCTCGGTGTCGTTCGCGTGCCGGGTCAGCGAGCGCGACACGGCGTTGGCGATGTCCGCGGCGAGGTCGGGACGCTCGGAGGTGGCGGTCACGGCGACCATCGGCGCGTCAGGCGAGGTCGCCGTCCGCACGCTCTCCCGCAGGGTCGACACCGGTACGCCCGCCCACACCTGGGCGTCCCCGAGCACCGCGAGCTGGGTGGCGACCCGTCCGTAGGCCTGCGCGAAGCCGAGCGCCGCCGCCGGGTCCGACTGCTCGGTGGGGACGGCGATGACGTAACTCGTGGCGGTGTACTGCGGTGTCTTCAGGACGCCGTACGAGCCGCCGAGCACTGTGCCGACGAGGGCGCCCGCGGCGAGCAGGGACCACGGGGGCAGCGCCCTGGCCCGCGCGAGTGCCGTTCCCGGCCGCCCGGTGACTCGGATGGGGTTGTCGGTCATGTGGAACTCACTCCCAGAGTTGCGGCCGTGTAGATGTCCATGAGCCGGTCGGCACTGCGGGCGATGCCGTAGTGGTGGGCGGCCTCCGGCGCGGAGCGCGGCCCGGGGCCCTGCGCACGGGCCTGCCGCACGGCCCGTACGAAGGAGTCCGCGCCGCCCTGCACCCGCCGGGCGAACGGCGCCGCGTCCCGCGGGAGGTCGTCGACGGCCGGGCAGGAGACGTAGAGCACGGGCAGACCGGCCGCCAGGGCCTCCACGACGGCGAGCCCGAAGGCCTCCTCCGCGGACGGCGAGGCGAGGAGGTCCATGGCTCCGGTCAGCGACGGCAGATCGAGGGCGTCCTTGCCGTCGGCCGTCGCGGGCCCGTTGGGGCGCTCGCCGGTGAACAGCACCCGGTCGGCGACCTGCATGCGCTGCGCGGTCCGCCGCAGCACGTTCTCCTCCGGGCCCCCGCCGACCAGCAGCAGCCAGACATCGTCCGGGAGTTCGGCCAGCGCCCGGACGAGCACCTCGAACCGCTTGCCCGCCGTCAGCCGCCCGACGCCCCCGACGACGTACGCGCCCTGCGGCAGCCCCAGCCGCCGCCGGGTGCTCTCGCGGCGGGCCGCGTCGAAGCGGAAGCGGTCCACGTCGATGCCGTTCGGCACGACCTCGATGCGCATGCCCGGCACGCCCCAGCGGCGCAGCCGTTCGGCGACCGTGGGCGAGACCGCGACCGTCGAGCGGCCGAGGCGTTCGCTGGCCAGATAGAGCGCCCGCACGCCCGGGGTGAGCCGGCGGCCCTCCATCTGCGAGTCGCCGAGCGAGTGCTCGGTGGCCACGACGGCCTTCACCCCGGCGATGCGCGCCGCGGCCCTGCCGTACACGCAGGCCCGGTAGAGGTGGGTGTGCACGAGGTCGTAGCGGCCGCGGCGGATCAGCCGGGCCAGGCGCGGGAGCGCCGCGAGATCGCGGTTGCCCTGTATGCCGAGGTGGGTGACGCGCACGCCGTCCGCGACGAGGCCCTCGGCGACCGCGCCCGGGTTGGTGAGGGTCACCACGTCGCACTCGACGGGCAGATTCCGCACCAGCAGCCGCAGTTGCTGCTCGGCCCCGCCGACCCCGAGCCCGGTGATGACGTGCAGGGCCTTCACCGGGCCGCCTCCGTCACCGGGGCTGCCGTCAGGGCCACGGGGCGGCGGCGCAGCCGGTTGAGGCGGTACTTCAGTTGCAGCCGCCAGGAGGTGTCGTTCTCCCCGATGTGCACCCGGGGCAGGGCGAAGAGGCCGGTGAGCGGGCCGGGGTCGATCGCGCACGCGTAGCCGTAGCCGGCGGCCCGGACGGCGTCCGCGACCCGCTCATCGACCGTCCCGTACGGGTAGCACAGGCCCTGGACCTCACGGCCCGTCAGCTCGGACAGCAGGGCCCGGCTGCCGCCGACCTCGGCGCCGAGCAGCGCGTCGTCGGCCAGGGTGAGGTCGACATGGGTGAGGCCGTGCGAGGCGATCTCCAGGCCCTCGGTGTCCGCGAGCCGGCGGATGCCGTCAGCGGTCAGGAGGGGTTTGCGGGGGCCGAGCGGGTCCCATTCGTTCGTGCCGCCGAGCCGGCCCGGCAGGACGAACACGGTGGCGCCGAAA
Source organism: Streptomyces sp. NPDC060205 (assembly GCF_042728395.1). Taxonomy (NCBI): domain Bacteria; kingdom Bacillati; phylum Actinomycetota; class Actinomycetes; order Kitasatosporales; family Streptomycetaceae; genus Streptomyces; species Streptomyces sp. NPDC060205. Next base: position 41,532 of record NZ_JBHWZP010000026.1, on the reverse strand, counting down.
CCCCAGCGCTGGAGCACGGGCAGGGCGTGGTCGGCGAAGTCCGCGTAGCCGTCGTCGAAGGTGAGGCCCACCAGGCCCCGGCCCTCGCCCCGGGCGCGGGCCGCGAGCAGGTCCGCCACGCCCACCCCGCGCAGGCCCCGGCGGTGCAGCCAGCCCAGCTGCCGGTCGAGGCGGTCGGGGGAGACCGTGATGCGGTACGGGTCGTCGGAGCAGTCGCCCACCGAGTGGTACATCGCCACCCACAGGGGTGCCGGGACCGGCCGGGCGGGTCTCTCGGTACGGGTGGCGTCGGTCGGGCCGATCGGATCGGCCGGATCGGTCGGGTCAGCGGAAACGGGCATGCGGCAGCCTTCGGGTGACGGAGCGGAGGGCGGTTCGGAAGGCGGGTGCGACGGCCTGGACGCCGAGCAACCGGAGCAGCAGTACGTAGACGACGGTGACGGTCAGACCACCGGTGAGCAGGGCGAGGGCGGGGCGGTCGAAGCGGCTCGCGCACAGGGCGCCCGCCACGGCCGCGCACCCGGCCGCGCGCAGCGGCTTGCTGAGCTCGTGGACGACCCGGCGGGTGTGGATCGGCACGCTGCGCCGCTCGTTCATGCCGGACAGCAGCAGCGCCGCGGTGAGCGTGATCCCGATCGCGTTGGCGGCGGCGATACCGGACACCCCCCAGGTGCCGACGGTCGCGGCGCCGATCCACGAGGTGGCGACGATGCCCGCGGTCATCGCGGCGAGGGGGTACCAGGTGGGGCGGCCCGCCGAGAAGTACGTCCGGACGAGCGCGCCCACGAGGGTGTGGCCGAGCAGCCCCAGCGAGTAGACCCGCATGACGGTCGCCGTCGCCGCCGTGTCCCGCGCGGTGAACGCGCCGCGCTGGAAGAGCAGTTCGATGATCTGCGGCGCGCACGCGAAGACGGCCGCCGCGCCCAGCAGGACTATGCACGCGGCGACCGAGACGTCGTGCTCGACGCGGTTGCGGGCCCGCTCGGTGTCACCCTCGGCGAGCGCCTGCGCCAGCACCGGGAAGGTGACCGTGCACAGCATCAGCGAGAGGGTCATCGGGATCTGCGCCACCTTCTGCGCGTAGTTCAGGTGCGAGATGGCCCCGGAGGGGAGGTTGGAGGCGAGGTAGCGCTCGATGAGGACCTGGGACTGCCGGCAGAGGGCGAAGAGCAGGACCGGGGTGACGAGGGCGAGATTCACCGAGTGCGTGACCGACTGCTTCGGCGGCTGCTCGGCGGGCTGTTCGGCGTTCGGCCCTTCGGCCTCCGACGCGGCTCCCGCCGGGGCCGCGGTCGCGGCCCCGGACCGGCGGCCGAACAACTGCCGTACGAGGGAAGGAGTCTGCGCCGCCACCATCAGGCAGCCGCCCAGCGCGACACCGATGGCCGCCGACCGCACACCCCAGTGGCCGCCGAGGACGAACATCGCCGTGATGATGCCCGTGTTGTAGGCGACGTAGATGGCGGCCGGGGCCAGGAAGCGGCGGTGGGCGCGCAGGGCCGCGCTGCAGTAGCCGGCGAGGCCGAAGCTCAGGACGCAGGTGGCCGTCAGCCGCGTGCAGTCGACCGCGAGCCCGGGGTCGGGCAGGCCCGGCGCGAGCCCCGCGACGAGGTAGGGCGCCCCGGCGATCAGCAGCGCGGAGACGCCCACGAGGACCAGCGCGATACGAGGAAGCGTGGAGGCGACGAGCGCGCGGACGGGGTCCCCGCCGCCGGTCCCGCGTGCGCGCAGTGCCACGGCCAGGCTGAACGCCGGGACCAGCACGAAGGCCATCCCGTCCTCGATCAGCAGCGTCGCCGCGACCTCCGGCACGGTCCACGCGACCAGGAAGGCGTCCGTCTCGGTCCCGGCCCCGAAGAGATGCGCGAGCGCCTGGTCCCGGCCCAGCCCGAGCAGCGCACCCGCGATGGACAGGGCGGCGGTGACGAGCGTGGCCTTGGCGAGGAAACCGCGGGTGGGCGGGGGGACTTCGGCGGGGCGATCCTTCTCGGCGCCGAAGCCTGTGCCGGCGCCGGAATCGGAGGCTTCGGCGGCGGTCGGGTGCGCGGTCTCGGCCGAGGCCGCGCGGGCGCCGGGCAGCAGGACCTCGTCCTCGGTCCCGACGGCCGTGCCGTGGTCCTGGGCGGAGGAGCCGCCGGCGGCCCCCGTCCGCCGTCGGCGGCCCCTTCGTGCCGTCGTTCCCTCGTCCTCCGCCCGGGAAGGCGTCACCGTCATCGGTCCCCGGCCCCCTCGTGGGCGTCCCCGGGGACGCGTTCGGCGGCGCTCTCGCCGGTCAGCGCCCACCACGCGGCGAAGCCGAGTACCAGCGCCGTCAGTACGGTCGAGGGGCCGCCGATGTCGGCGTACACGAAGTCGACCAGCTGCCAGAGCAGCAGTCCGCAGGCGACGAGCGCGCAGTCGGGGCCGCTCGCGGAACGCCGGGCGCGGAAGAGCTTGCGGAGTCCGAGAACCAGTAGCGCCAGCCAGCTCCCGGCCAGTGCGAGCAGCCCCAGCAGGCCCTGCTCGCTGAGGATCAGCAGATACATGTTGTGCGGTGACAGCAGCGGCTGGCGCCGGAAACCGGCGCCCGCCCCGTCCGTGTCACTGCCCGACGACAGCGCGAGCGAGGCGTGCCCGTCGCGATGGTCGGGGAAGCCCTTCATCCCCACCCCGGTCAGCGGCTGGTCGCGCCACATGTCGACGGCGGCCGTCCACATCGTGTACCGGTCGGTCACCGACTGGTCCGGCGCGTCCGCGACCTGCGTGATGCTGCTGATCCGCTCCTGGAGCATCGCGGAGCCCACCCCGAGCCCGCCCATCAGGACCACCGAGGCCGCCGCCACCGCCGCGAACACCTGTACGGCCCGCCGCAGTCCGGCGAGTACGAGCTGCGCCCCGCAGGTCACCGCCGTCGCGATCCACGCGCCCCGGCTGAACGACAGCGCGAGCGGCAGCAGCAGCGCCAGCGCGCACACCGCCGCCGCGGCCCGCTGCCGCGCGGGCCCGGACCCGAGCGCCAGGCCGAGCGCGCACACCAGCCCGAACGCCACCACGGCCGCCATGCCCATGATGTCCGTGGCCCCGAAGGTGCCCACGGCCCGGATCATCTCGCCCTGGTACGAGGCCCCGGTCCCGGTCACGAACTGGTGGACCCCGAGCGACCCCTGCCACAGCGCGAGCCCGACGAGCGACCAGGCGACCAGGCGTGCGTCACGGCGGTCGCGTACCAGCAGCATCACGGCCGCCGGCACCAGCACGAAGATCTGCAGATAGCGCACGAGCCCCTCGACGCCCACTCCGGCCGAGGCCGCGCCCGTCGTCGCGACCGCGACCCCGACGACGGGCAGCCCGAGCACGACGGCGGCGGTACGGGACAGGGGGCGCCGCCGGCCGCGTACGAGACGCAGTGCGCAGCAGACCACGACCAGCCCGGACACGGCGTCGGCCAGGGTGCCGCCGCCGTCCCCCGAGACCGGCAGCGCGAGCGTCACGACCAGCGCGACGACGGGCAGCACGGGAAGGAAACGCCGGGGTGCCGCGGTCACGACGGAGACCAGGGGCGGGGCGGGCAGGACCTGGGTCACCGGTTCAGCTCCCCGTCGGGCGCACGAGCGAGACCGCGGTGCGCGCCAGGATGCAGACGTCCTGCCACAGCGACCAGTCGTCGATGTAGGCGTTGTCGAACCGGCAGCGGTCCTCGATCGAGGTGTCGCCGCGCAGTCCGTTGATCTGCGCGAGCCCGGTGATGCCGGTGCGCATCCGGTGGCGGGCCGCGTAACCGGGGTACGTCTGGCTGAACTGGCCCACGAAGAACGGCCGTTCGGGGCGCGGTCCGACCAGGCTCATGTCGCCCCAGAAGACGTTCCACAGCTGGAGCAGTTCGTCGAGGGACGTGCGCCGCAGGAAGCGGCAGAACCAGACCATCTCGTGCTCGTTCGCCACGCTCCAGCGGGTCGCCGCCTCGTGCGCGTCGACGGGCCGGTGCGTCCGGAACTTCAGCAGGGTGAACGGCCGCCCGTCCTTGCCGATGCGTTCCTGCCGGAACACCACGCCGGGCCCGTCGAGGACCCGCAGCACGACCGCGCACACCAGCAGCACCGGGCTGACCAGCAGGAGCAGGGCTCCGGAGACCAGCACGTCGAGCAGCCGCTTCCCGGCGTTCCCGTACCGGCGGCCCAGGGGCAGCCGGCGGCAGGCGAACCCGGCGAGCCGGTCGGTACGCCCGTTCGCCGACGCGTCCGCACGCACCTCCCACACGGCACAGCCCGACTCGCCCAGCACCCGCAGCAGCGAGGCCTGTTCGGCCCAGCCGGAGGGGGCCACGGCGAGCACGTCCTGCACGCCGTTCTGGATGAGGGCCCGCTGGACCTCCTCACCGGTGGTCAGCACCGGCAGTCCCTCGCCGTCGCTCGCTTCGTCGGCGACGACCCCCACCGGCCGTACTCCGCAGTCAGGGTGCCGCAGGAAGGCGGCCGCCACGCGCTGCGCGTCGACCGTGCGGCCGACCACCAGGGCCGCGCGCGGACGCCGCTGGAGCGCCCGGCGCCGGTGCCCGTGTACGACGCCCCGGCCCGCGCAGCTCACAAGCGACTGCACCGCGCAGCCGAGGAGCAGGGCGCGGGCGTCCAGCGCGTGCTCCGGGGAGTACGCGGCGAGCAGGGCCGCGAGCGCGCACCAGCCCACCGCGATCCGGGCGCAGACGGCGGGCACTTCGTCCAGTAAAGCCGGTAGGGCGGGTGTGGACGCGGTGCGGTACAGGGCCGCGTGCGCGTTCAGCCGGAGCACCGCGAGCACCAGCAGGGCGAGCGGAAGCGGATGCGGCCACGGCAGGGCCAGGGCGCCGCCGGCCAGCGCCGCGCCGATGTCCACGGCGGGCAGGGGCAGCCGCGAGGGCCGCCGCACGTGCCGTACCCGGTGCACGGCGCGTACGCGGTGCACGAAGGGCCGTCTGCCGCGGGGGAACGCGAAGCCGCCGACGGCCTCGCGCGGTGGCATGACCGAGACGGGCGAGCCCGACGAGACGGGTGGGACGGCCGTGAATCCGTGGTCCGCCGCCCGCGGCCGGCCGCCGGGGGAGGGAACGGTGCTTTCCGCAGTCACGTGTGGATGGACTCCCTGTACTCGGTGTGGTCCACGCCCGTGTCCCGCCCGGTCGGCCAGCTGCCGATCAGATCGCGGTACACGTCGGCGACGGCCGCGGCCGTGCGCCGCACGTCGTGCGTGGTCGTTACGTACCGGCGTCCCTGGTGACCGAGCGACTCGCGCAGCAGCGGGTCGAGCAGCAGCCCGGCGACGGCCCCGGCCAGCGCGTCCGGCCGCTCGGACGGCACCAGGCAGCGTGGCCCCTGGCCCGGCGGCAGGCTCTCGCGCGCCCCGTCCACATCGGTGATCACGACGGGCCGCCCGCAGGCCATGGCCTCCAGCGGCGCCAGCGCCATGCCCTCCCAGCGGGACGGCAGGACGACCAGATCGGCGGCCTGGTACCAGGGCGTGGCGTCGGTGACGGCCCCGGCGAACAGCACGGACGGGGGAGCCGCGGCCCGCAGCGCCCGCGCGTCGGGCCCGTCGCCGACCAGCACGAGCCGCGCGGCCGGCACCCGTCGGGTCACCTCGCGCCACGACTCCAGCAGGACGTCCTGCCCCTTCTGCCGGCACAGTCGCCCGACGCACACCACGAGGGGCGCCGCCGCGTCGACGCCTGCCAGCAGCGGAATCCCGGCCCGTACGGTCTCCACGGGCGCGGGATGGAAGCCCCGCGTGTCGATGCCGTTCGGGATGACGCTCCACCGGCCCCTGATCCCCGACCGCTGCCCGGTGCGCCGCTCGGCCTCGCTGACGCACACCATCCGCGAGGCCCAACGGGCCCCCAGACGTTCCCAGTTGAGGGCGAAGAGGCCGGTGGCCCCGCCGACCGCCTCGAACGACCAGGCGTGCGGCTGGAACACGGTCGGCACCCGTCCGCGTACGGCGAGCCGGGTCGCGAGCCCGGCCTTGGCGCTGTGCGCGTGCACGACGTCGGGCCGCACCTCCCGGACGAGCCGGCGCAGACTCCGTACCTCCTGGGCGAGCCACGGTCCCGGCGAACGGGTCGCCTGCCAGTGCCGTACGCCCGCGCCCAGGAGCTCGGTCGCCGTCGCGAGGCCGCCGTCCGGCGGGCAGGCGACGGTGACGTCGGCGCCGGTGGCCAGCTGCGCCCGCACCAGGTCGGTGACCACGCGTGCCACCCCGCCGTCCACGGGCTGGGAGACGTGCAGAACCCGTGGCCTCGGCCCCGGGCCGGTCGGTGACAGTCGCATGGGGGGTCTTCCTCGTTCATGGGCGGCGCTCGCGGGGAGCGCGGGGGGAACCGGGTCGGGGCCGGGAGAAGAGGGGAAGGGCATCAGCGCTTCGCGTCGACGGCGACGAACAGCGCGCCGGCCCAGGCCGCGTCCCGCCGCGACGTCGGCCGGAAGTCCAGCCGGTCCCCGCCCCGCCGCAGGCCCTCGCGGAGATCGAGGACGTCGGAGTCGTACCCGAGCGTGTTCGGATACGAAGGTGTCCGCGGGGAAGCCGTCCCGTCGGACTCCGTGATCGTCGAATTCAGTACGTCGTCCCGGGGATTGGCGCTGTTGCCGAGGGGGACGGGCCTGCCCCGGCCGTCCGACACGGTGAGCGAGTCACCTCGTCGCCCGCGGTCGCCGTTGTAGGCGACGAGCCCCACGCGGCCGGCGGCCCCCGCGGGGAACGGCAGGTCGTCCACCCGGACCACCGGGCCGTTCTGCGGCCCCAGCGGGCCGAAGCCGTCCCAGATCGCCAGATGCCGCAGCGGCTCCGACGCCTTCTCGTACGCCACCATCAGCGTCCAGCCGCCCCACGCGCCGGCCGCCGAGTGCCCCATCGCCACATTGACCTGCGCCACCGTGTACGCGCCCGCGCCGCTCGACCGCACCAGCCGTGTGACGTCCGCCGACGCCTGGAAGGCGTCCGCGCCACGGGCGACCCGGTGCCCGACGAGGGTGTCCGCGAGCACTTCCTTGTACTGGCCGCCGGCCTCGGCGATCAGCACCCGTCCGTTGTCCTTGGGCGGCTTCTGCTCACCGACCCGCAGATTGCCGCCCCAGTACAGCCGCGCGTACGAGACGCGGGCGCCCGACGGCAGACGGACCTCGGCGCTGCTGGAGTTGTAGGTGTTCGGGTCCTTGTCGATGTCCGTGTAGAACATGTCGAAGCCGTCGTTCGCGACCGCCAGACCTGCGCGGGCGGCCGAGCAGGTCACCGCCGTCGGCGCGACGGGTGTGCGGCAGGTGATCGACGCGTTGGCGGCCCGGACGATCCCGCCGTGCCCGAGCGCGCGGTACCGCTGGGTGAAGGCCAGGCCCCGCGCCTCGGCGGCGGGCGGTGCGGCCGTGGCGCCCGGCGGGACGGGGGCGGCCGACGCCGGTGCGCCCGGCACCCACAGCGAGGCGAGGGAAAAAGCACCCAGCATCCCACGGCGCAGCAGAAGACCCAGGGAATTGCGCATGACCGGCGTTGCCCTTTCGGGGGGAATTTCGGCGGCGGAGGTTCCGGCCCTCGCGGGCGGACGGGACGGGGACATCGGCGGGCGGGACGTGGACGCCCCACGGGTGCCGGCCTGACTTCCCGTCTGTTTCAAGCTGTATGAGGTGATTCGAGGCGGTCTGTGATGATCTGAGGAGAACGCAACTGTAGCCGCTATCCGTATTTATCCGTGAAACCTGTCAAGTGTGTCGGAATCGTGTGCATGCCTCGGAATAACCCCCTGGCTCGCTTCTGGTAACGGCCCGGAGCGTCACTCTTTTGGAGGCACAACCCGCGCCGGTGCCGCGCGTTGATTCCAGAGCCGGGCATCCCGCCCGGTTGTTGTTTCAATCCCAAGGAGCACCTCTCCATGTCGCGTATCGCGAAGGGCCTGGTCTTTACCTCCGTTGCCGCCGCCGCCATGGCGGGCACCGCCGGCATCGCCGCCGCCGACAGTGACGCGCACGGCGCCGCCGCCAACTCCCCGGGTGTCCTGTCGGGCAACCTGGTGCAGGTCCCCGTCCACGTGCCGATCAACCTGTGCGGCAACACCGTGAACGTCATCGCTCTGCTGAACCCGGCGTTCGGCAACGAGTGCGCCAACGACTGACGTCGAAGCCCGGCCCCTGATCGGCCGCTCTCCCCCCGGGGAGGGCGGCCGATCCGCGTTACCCCCTAATGGGGGGAGGGGTGGCAAGTGCGTTCGGCGGGGCCGGGCATGGCGGCTCATCAGGGACAACGGCCGGCGCGGTGGGTGCGGGCCGCCGTGGCGCGGGTGTGATCGGTTGCAGGCGGAGGTCACCGATTCCACGGTGGGCACAGGACCCGACGCACCATCGAAAGGACCCTCCATGCGTGCTCTGCCCACGCGGCGTATCGCGACCTCCGCACTCTGCGCCACGTTCCTGCTGGGGATCGCCGGACCCGTCGCCGTGGCCGCCGACCACGACGCGGCGCACGACACCCGCGCCGCCACGGCCCCCGCCGCGGCGGTGTCCGCGAGTGCGCTGTCCGCGACAGCGGTCCGGGCGCCGGTGCCCGAGGCGGAGGCCCTGCTGGCACAGGCCGCCAGTCTGGGCGACGTCGCCGGAGTGCTGAAGCCGGTCACCGACCTGCTCACCACCGCGCTCAAGGCCGACGGCGGGAAACTGCCCGCCGCCGACGCCACGAAGCTCGGCGACGCGGTCAAGGAGGCCATCGCCAAGGCCACCGCGTCGGCCCCGGCCGCTCCGCAGACCCCGCCGGCGAAGACACCGGCCGTGCCGCAGACACCGACCGAACCGAAGACGCCGACGGTTCCGCAGACACCGGCCGAGCCGAAGACGCCGGAGGTGAACTCACCGGCCGATCCCGGGATCCCGGCCGCTCCGCCGGCGATCCTGCCGGCGCTTCCCGGTGCCCCCGCGCTGCCCGCGCCGGGCCCGGCCGACCGGGTGGCCGCGCCCGACCTCAGGGCCGACGCGCTCAAGGCCCTGCAGAGTTCGGTGGACTCCCTCGTCCAGGCGGCGGTGGCCGGTGACGCCACCGCGCTGGGGGCGGCCGCGAAGAAGACCGTGAGCGGCCTGGTCGACTTCGTCGCCGCGGTGGCGGTGGGCGGCGCCCTGCCCGCGCCGAACCTGCCGGGACTGCCCAAGCCGCCCACGAACGTGGCCGCACAGTCGGGGAGCGGTGGCTGAGGCGAAGCAGCCACCGCCCCGGCCGTCGGGCCGGCCCGTCACCCGGGCCGGTCCGACGGCTGTTTCACCCTCTGTTTTCACTATCTTTCAGGGTTCTCATATGAGGGATCCCATTTGGTGATGAAACACAGCCTTCAATCGGGTGGGTTCCAGGAATTTTCAGTGTTCGGGGTTTCCGCCCGGACGAGGGGTCGTTGGGCAGGAAGCAGTGCGAGAGCAGGCATGCACGGTGCCTGAACAGTGAGAATTCCCTCTGGTGACGCGAGTCGCCGATGAAAGGAACACGATGAAGTCCCTGAAGGCCGCCGCTGTCGTCGCCGGGTCCATGGCCATCGCTGGTGTGGCCGCGCCCGCCTTTGCCGCCGACCTCACGCCCCCTTCGAGCCTCAACGGCGGCCTCAACTCGGCCCTCACCCAGCTCACCACCGAGCCGGTGGACGCCATGCCCCTGCAGTCGCAGTCGAGGGCGCTCGACACGGAGAACCAGGACTCCGCGCTCAGCACCCTCAGCGACGCGACGGACGCCCTGAACTCGGCGGGCGGTCCCACGGGTCTCCTGGGCGGGCTGCCCCTCCAGAAGTGACGCGGGGCCGTACGGGGCCGTAAGTGACGCGGGGCCGGTTGCGCATCAGCGCGGACCGGCCCTTCGCGTCGCAGGCCCACCCCACTGCCTGACCCCGTCCCTCGTTCGTGTGGAGACCTTCCGGTAAATCCCCCGGGCGGGTGAGAAAGGGAGCGGACGCATTCCGACACGTCGATACGGTTCCGCGGTGACCTCAATCTCCAGTGAAACGCGCCCTTTCCCCGCCGCGGACCTCGGCACCCTCGTCGTCATGGCGTGGAGCGGTGAACAGCCCGACGGCGACATGCCCTATCTCCTCGCCTACTCCCTCGGTGACGGGGCGAACGGCCCCGAGGGCTCCGCCGCCGCCGTCGAGCAGCTGCTGAAGGCCAACGGACTGCCCCTCGGCGACGAGGTCGTCGACGCGACCCGGCAGCCGAGCTTCCCGGTCCGCCTCCTCGTCGAGTCGGGGCAGGCCGTCGTCAGCATGACCCAGCTCAACGCCCAGTGCCCCGTACCGCCGGAGTGGCTCGCCGCGGTCGGCGAACGCGGCTACGCCTACTTCCTGTTCACCACCCGCCCGTGGCCCGAGGCCGAGCCGGGCAAGCCCGTCGAGCCGGAGGCGCTGGCCGCCTTCGCCGGTGACGAGGAGACCCTGAACAGCGCGGCGCACGCCCTCGTCCCGGCCCGCAGCCTGCGCGCCTGACCCCCAGCACCGCGCCCGCCCGCGCGACCCCGGGCCGCCGGGGCCCTCGGGGCTCGGGAGACGCGCGCCGGCGCCGCGGTGGGACTTGTGGAAGAGCTGAAGATTGCATCGACCGGGGGAATTTTGACCGGATCCCGTGCGCCGGGTCGTTACCCGTTTCGGACGCACCCTCCCGAATCCCGAAAGGCCCGTGCCTGAGATGAAGTCGACCACCCGAGGAACTCTTGCCGCCGTCGTCACCTGTGTGGCGGCCGCCGTCGCGACGCCCGCCGTCGCGGCCGACGGGGTTCCGGTCGCCGTGCCCCTGGAAGGTGTGGAGAACTCCCTGAACATGGAGATGCCCAGGATCGCCGGCACCGTGCCGCTGATCACCCCGGGCAGCCCCGACGGGCCGCGGTACGTCGAGGGCCGGCTGCTGCCGGAGCGGGCCCTGCCGCAGCTGCCGGTCACCAGCGACCTGCCCTCGCTCGACCTGCGTACGCCGCTGCCGCGCGTGCTCGGGGACACCTTCGACCACCTCGCCGCCAGCACGCCCACCTCCGGTCTGCGCGCCCTGACGCCCGGCGCCTCGCTGGACGCCCCGCTGACCGCGCCGCGCGCGGACATGCTCGGCCTGCCGGCCGCGAAGCTGCCCCAGGTGGCCGTGCTGACCCCGGTCCTGCAGGCGGCCCCGGGCGCGACGCTGGGCCTCGCTCCGGGCCTGTAGGAGACGACAGCGCGGACATGACGCGATCAAGGGGGCGGGGAGTGCGGACGAGAGTGGGAAACGGCACGCGGCGTGACGTCCTGAAAGGGGTGCTCGCCGCGGCCGTGGCGGCAGCCGTGGCGCCGTTCGTCGCGGCGTCGGGACCGATGCGCGAAGAGCCGTACGACGCGGGTGGTCCTTCCGGTGGGCCGTCCCGCGAACTGGCCGACTTCGAGGCGCGGTTCGCCGCCGGGTTCGACGAGATGTACGGCGGGTGCCGGATCCGCGGCTGCAGGGCCGAGGCGGCCGGCGGTGTACGTCCGGCCGGGCACGTACGTACGTCTCCCGCCGGGGCCTGGCGGGTCACGGTGGACGACCGCCCGCTGCACCTCATGCGGCGGGCCGACGGCGGTTATCTGACGATGGTCGACCACTACCAGGCGTACCCGACGCCGCTGGCCGCCGCCCGCGCCGCCGTGGACGAACTGGGCGGCACACTGCGGCTGCGCGCGGCCACCGCGGACGCGGAGCCGGGGGAGGGGCACGGACATGGCGTACACGCGTAAGAACGTGAACGCGCTGACCGGTTCGGAGAAGCGCAGGCTCGTCGGCGCGTTCCTGGAGATCAAACGCACCGGTGAGTACGACGAATTCGTCCGCATGCACATCGACCACTATGTGTCGGACGGTGAGGACGGGCTGCGCGCGGCCCATATGGCACCGTCCTTCCTGCCCTGGCACCGGCGGTTCCTGCTGGACCTGGAGCGGGCGCTGCGCAGGGTCGACTCCGGGGTGTCCGTGCCGTACTGGGACTGGACGAAGGACCGCACCCCCGCCGCCTCGCTGTGGGGGGAGGACCTCCTCGGCGGCAACGGACGCCGCTCCGACCACCAGGTGACGACCGGCCCGTTCGCGCGCCGGCACAAGAAGTGGGTCGTCAAGGAGTCGATGACCGACGGCGACTACCTCACGCGCGACTTCGGCAGGCCCCGCGATCCGCTGTCCCTGCCCACCGCGGGCGAACTCGCCGCGGCTCTCGACGATCCCGTGTACGACACGAGCCCCTGGGACTCCACCTCCGGCCGCGGTTTCCGCAACAAGCTGGAGGGGTGGGGGACCGGGCGGGGCAACGACGCCTGGCGCAACCACAACCGCGTGCACCGCTGGGTCGGCGGGCACATGCTGGGCGGCGGCTCCGTCAACGACCCTGTCTTCTGGCTCCACCACTCCTTCGTGGACCTGCTGTGGACACGCTGGCAGAAGCGGCACCAGGGTGCCCGCTATCTGCCCGAGTCGCCGCCGCAACTCGGGGAGCGGGCGTACGGGCGGATCGTCGCCCGGCACGAGGAGATGCCGCCGTGGGGCGTGACACCGGACCAGCTGGAGGCCCACAGCCGGATCTACCGGTACGTGTGAGGCGCCCGCGCGGGCGGTGCGGCGCCAGGATGCGTGGGGTGCTGCGTGGGACACGAGGAAGCCCCCGGCGGTGGGTACCGCCGGGGGCCTTCGCTTCTGTGGTGCGGCGACTCAGTGGCCGTAACCCTCGTGGGTGTCGCTGATGTTGGCGCACTGGTTGCCGAACGCCGGGTTCAGCAGGGCGATGACGTTCACGGTGTTGCCGCAGAGGTTGACCGGGATGTGGACCGGAACCTGGACGACGTTGCCCGACGCCACGCCGGGCGAGCCGACGGCCGTGCCCGCGGCGTCCGCGTCCGCCATGGCAAGACCGGCACCACTGAGCACAACGGCACCCGTGCCGAGAGCGACAACGGCTGCCTTCGCGATGCGAGACATCACGTTTCTCCTTCGAATCGGTGAGCGCGGACGCATGAACGCGACCGCACTGCCCCTTCAACGCCAGGACTCACAGCGGGTAACGGCACCCAACGTGACATCATTCACCAAGGTGTGTCATACCGGGTCATAGATCATATGAGCTGCCTGGTTTGGTGGGGTCCACGCGCGCGTGCTGTTCACGGACGGGTGCGGTCCATGGGCGGGTGCGGTTCACGGGCGGGTGCAGAAGCCCGTCGGGTCGGCGGCCGGGGGGCGGCACTGGAGCTTGTAGTCGTCCGCGCTCCTGCTCGCGTACCGGCCGACGCACTCGGTCGGCGTGGTCCTGCCGCGTTCCGCGCAGAAGGACAGGGCGTCACGGCCGTCGGTGAAGGGGCCCGGCGCGTAGACGACCCAGTAGCCCGGGCGGAGGGACGCGTAGTCGTCGCTGCGGAGGTAGACGGCCTCGGGGACGGACTCGCGGACGGCGGCGAGCCGCCGGTCCCGGGCGGCGGTGCCGGAGCCGACCGGCTCGGAGAAGAGCTGGGCGATCCACCGGCCCCCGGAGGCCGGTGAGGAGTCGGGGGCGGACGGCTCGGGAGTGGGCGTCGGCGTCGACGACCGCTTCGAGGACGGCGAGCGCGAGGGGTCCGACGAGGACGACGTGGGGGCGGGGGTGCCGCCCTTGGCGCCGTCCTCCTTGCCGTCGCCGTCGCCCCGGTCGCCCAGGGTGAGCACCAGCGCGGTCGCGGCCGTCGCGAGGGCGACCACGACGACGGCGACGGTGGCGACGAGTGCCGCACGCCCTCCGCGCCCGGACGGGCGGTCGTCCCCGACACGCGTCGGCTCCTCACCCGGCACGGCGGCCGGTGCGCCTGGTGTGCCGGCGGCTGCGGCGTGCGGGGGGCCGCCGGGGTCCGCGGACGGGACGCCCAGGGCGTGGGCCGGGGGCGTCGCGGGGCCGGGCGGCAGCGGGGCGGTCGTCGTCGGCAGGGCCCAGTCCGGCGCCGTACCCGACTCGACCTGCGCCAGCATCGCGTCCAGCCGTGCCGCGTCGGGGCGCGCCGCCGGATCCCGTACGAGCAGGGTCTGGAGCACGGGTGCCAGCGGGCCGGAGTTCACCGGCGGGGGCAGGGCCTCGTCGAGCACGGCGGCCAGGGTGGCCAGGGTCGTCCCGCGGCGCAGCGGACTGACGCCCTCGACGCACACGTACAGGACGAGCCCCAGGGACCAGAGGTCGGACGCCGGGTCGTCGTCGTTGCCGCGGATCCGCTCGGGGGCGATGTACTCGGGTGAGCCGATGAGTTCGCCGGTCGCCGTCAGGGCGGTGGAGCCCTGGAGCGCCGCGATGCCGAAGTCGGTGAGGACCGCGGAGCCGTCGGTGCGCAGCAGGATGTTGGCGGGCTTGACGTCCCGGTGCTGGACGCCGGCCGCGTCGGCGGCGCGCAGGGCGCCGAGCACCTGGCGGCCCAGCCGGGCGGCCTCCGTGGGCGACAACGGGCCGTCGGCGAGCCGCTCCTGGAGGGAGACGCCCTCGACCAGTTCCATCACGAGCCAGGGGTGCGGGTCGTCGTTCACGATGTGATGGATCATCACCACGTTCGGGTGGCTGACCCGGGCCAGCGCCCGCGCCTCCCGCAGCACCCGCGCGCGGACGGCCTCGGAGGCCGCCGCGTCGTGCCGTACGGCCTTGAGGGCGACCTCCCGGTGCAGCACGGTGTCCCGCGCCCGCCACACCGTGCCCATCCCACCGCTGCCGAGCCGCGCGACCAGCTCGAACCGACCGTCGATCATGTCCCCCGGTGCGTTCATGGCGGACAGATTAGTGGGGCGGTGAGCGGGGCCGACGGGGCGGGCGGGGAGACCGGGGGGACCGGGTGGGGATCCCGGCACCCTGGGGGCGCGTTCCGCTCAATGTCACCCTCCTCTTCGGCGAGCAGCTCGTCGACGGCGTCCGCGAGTGCACCGCAGTCGGGCACCGGGGAGTCCGGGACCACGGGGTCCGGTACGACGGGGTCCGGCGCCGCGGCGGGCAAGCCGTCGGGCACGCCCGCCCAGTCCGGCACGAAGTGCACGGATCAGCTCGACTACGCGGGCGACTCCCGCTCGAACGCCGAGATCAACTCGATCGGCGAGGACACGGGCACCTGCCCGGTCGAGAAGTCCGGCGGGCAGGCGTCGGGTACGCCGAAGGACGCCGATACGAAGTGCACGGATCAGCTCGACTACGCGGACGACTCCCGTTCGAACGCCGAGATCAACTCGATCGGCGAGGACACGGGTACCTGCCCGCCGGTCGAGCAGAAGTGACGCGCTGACCGTCCTCCTTGGAAGAAGGGGCGCCGGGGGCTGGTGCTTCCGGCACGGTGGCGGTGCGTGCCGTCGCGGGCCCTGCCGGAAGGTCCAATACGGGGCCCTGACAGTCGTTGGCGCGGCCCGTAAAATTTTGACCACTGTGTGCCACGGCCGCGGGACATTGGGGGCTTTCGTGCTCGATGCGAAGCAGCATCAGGGCAAGTTCGGCGAAGACTACGTCCGTGTGCTGGCCTCCGCGGCGGGGCTGATCGTCGTGCAGGGCGATATCGACGCGGACGGGGTCGATCTCGGGTTCCGTGCCACCGGCCGCTACGGACGGACGCTGTCACCCACTGTCGAGGCTCAGATCAAGACATGGTCGAAGCCGTCCGTGTCGTCCGGCCACCTCAACTTCCGCGGGCTCAACGAACGGCAGTTCAACAAGCTCGCCGGCCCCGACTTCACCGTGCCGCGGTTCCTGTTCGTCATCTGCGTCCCCGCCGACAACCAGGCGTACGCGGCCATGAGCACCGACGGTGTGATGCTCCGCCACCTCGGCTACTTCGTCTCGCTTCGCGCCGAGGAGCCGATCAAGGACCCCGACCGTGACCGAAGGCGTCCGGTCAGAGTGCCGACAGCGAACGTGCTCACCGCCGCCTCACTGCGCCGGCTCACCGAGACGCAGTCCGACTGGTAGGGGAAGCGATGACGATTCCGCTGAAGGTCGACGACATCGCCAGCTATCTGGCGGACACGGGCTGGGAGCGGGATCCACAGGGCTGGCGCGGAGCGAGTGTGTGGCAGTACCCGGGCGACTACGAGGTGCTGGTGCCCGCTCGCGACGGGATGGGCGACAGCGACCGCCGATTACGGGAGATCCTGCGCTGTCTGTGCGCGCTGGAGGACCGGCCGGCGGGCGACATCGCCCTGGAGATCGCCAGACCGCAGCTGGACAAGCAGTCCTTCCGCACGTTTCCCACCGGCCACGACCCCGGCTACACCTCGCTGCTCATGGGCGCGCAGACGGTGCTGGGTGTCCGCAACGCCCTGGCGGCGGCGACGCGCACCGTCGTGCAGGGTCCGCACTTCGCCTTCGCCGGCCGGCAACCGGGCGTGGTGGGCGACCTGTTGCGCGCAGCCGAACTCGGCCCCTCCCGCGCCGGGAGCTACGTCGTCGAGATCCGGGTGGCCGCGGACGCGACGGCCCGGACCCCGAGCGGGGAGCAGGTCACCGGCCGGGCCGTGCTGGTCCAGATGCTCGAAGCGGTGAGCGCGGCCCAGGCAGCCGTGGCGGCGGATACGCCCGCGGCCTTCGACGAGACCGTCACGGCCGGCGTCTCCGCGGATCTGTGCAAGGCGCTCAGTGAGCTCTCCGGGTTCGACCGGAAGGAACCCTTCGAGATCGGCTTCCGGTGGGCGCGCTCGCAGCCACTCGATGTGCCGTCACACGTCGTCGCGTTCCCGGAGACCTCGGGATCGCTTCTGCACGCCGCGTCCCAGCGGCTCCGCGACCTCAAAGCCACCGGTGCCGCGACGATCTCCGGTGTCGTCGAGGGGCTGCACGACGACTCCTCCGGCAACGACCGCTGGCGTATCAAGGTCCGCGGTGAGCTGCGCACCGAGCACACCGAACTGGTCCGGCGGGCCGTCTGGGTGCGGCTCCCGGACCAGATCTCGTACGACCGTGCGATCACCGCGCATCGGGAACGGCGGGTGATCACCGTCATGGGCGAGTTGTCCAGCACGACCGGCCGGGTGGAACTGGTGCCCGGGCGGGGGTTCGACATCTGACCGGATTCCGGCTCATCGAGGAGGGGTACTGTGCCGACGGAGTTGACCGTACGAGATCATGCATCGCTGTTCGCCCTGATGGTGGTCGCACGGCCGGTGACCAACCGTGAACTGCGCGAACTCGCCGGCCTGGAGATCACCGCGGTGGTGCGACGGCGGGTGAACCAGGATGCCGAGCGGATCGTGACCAGGAAGCGCGGTGCGGTCAACACGCACCAGCTCACGTCCGCGGGCCGGGCCTGGTGCGAGTCCGCTCTGGTGGCCGGACGCCCGGACGGAGCGAAGTTCCCGGCCGGGGTGCTCTACGCGGTGCTGGACAACGTCGGACAGTACCTGGCCCGCTCCGGCACCAAGTTCGGCGAGTTCTTCCAGCCCGACGTCGAGGACTGGATCCGCGCGGTCTACACGGAACTGACCGCCCGCCGGAAACCGGGCAGCTGGGTCAGACTGTCGGCGCTGCGCCCATGGCTCGCGGACCTGCCGCGAGGGGCCGTCGACGCCGAACTCGACCGGATGATCGAGCAGAACGACGTACAGCTGATGGGCGAGCTCAACCGGCGCACGCTCAGCGACGAGGACCGCAGAGCCGCCGTCGACATCGGCGGCGAACCCCGCCACCTGCTGCGGATCGGACCGGCGTGAACGGGGAACTCGCCGCCCTGGAGAGGCTGTACATCAGCACAGCGCTGGCCCAGGAAGAGATCTGGACACCGGTGACCTCCTACCACGTCGACGGCCTTCATCCCGAGGTGTTCCGGCGGCTGG
Organism: Streptomyces sp. NPDC060205; assembly: GCF_042728395.1. Classification (NCBI taxonomy): domain Bacteria; kingdom Bacillati; phylum Actinomycetota; class Actinomycetes; order Kitasatosporales; family Streptomycetaceae; genus Streptomyces; species Streptomyces sp. NPDC060205. The sequence goes on along the minus strand of NZ_JBHWZP010000026.1, from coordinate 23,782 downwards.
GGCGGGCGATGAGCGCCGTCGAGCGCGCCCACTCGCCGGTCGCGACCGTGGTGCGGGGCGAGACCGGTTCGGGCAAGACGCATCTGCTCGGCTGGACCCGCCACGAGATCCAGGAGCGCGGCGGCTTCTTCTTCTACATCAGGCTCGTCACCGGCCGGAACTTCTGGGAGAGCGTCGCCGGCGGTCTCGTCGACAGTCTCTACCGGAAGGACGAGGGCGACCGGGAACAACTGACCCGCCTGCTCGACGAGCTGTCGAGCCGGGCTCGCCTCGACACGGACACCCATGCCGCTGTCACCGGCCGGAGCGAGTTGACGCGCGCCCATGTCGACGCGTTCGTCCGGGGGATCCGGACCATCGACCGACAGGTGGGCAACGAGGCCGCGGACACGGCCCGCGCGCTGGTGCTGACAGCCTCCACCGGCGATCCCGTGGAGATCGGCACGGCCTACTTCGCGCTCAGCGACGACGACGGGGACAAGCGCGCCGCCTGGGGGATGGCGCCCGGCGGGCGACCGGCCCAACTCGTCCTGCGTGATCTGACGCGCCTGTTCGCCCTGGTCGGACCGCTGGTGTTCGCCTTCGACCAGCTCGACACCCTGGTCTCCGCCGCGCAGACGTCGTCGCTGACGTCGCCCGCCTCGGGCGAGGGCTGGACCGCGAAGCGGCTGAGCGGTGAGATCGCCACCGGCCTGATGGAACTGCGGGAGGAAGCCCGCCGGACCCTGATGGTCGTGGCGTGCCACGAGGACACCTGGGAGCAGATCTCCCGGGAGGCGGTCCGGTCCGCCCTGGACCGGTTCGAAGTGCTGCCGACGCTCGGTGCGATTCCCGACGAGGCCACCGCCGCCGCCATCGTCAGCAGCCGCTTCCGGCCGTACTACGAGTCGGCGGGGTTCACCCCGCCGCGCCCCACCTGGCCGGTCACCCCGGCGGCGCTGGCCGAAGCCCCGCACCGTTACACCGCACGGCGGCTGCTCGTCCGGGTCCAGAAGCACATCGAGGCATGTCTGCAGACCGGCACGGTGGCCGAACTGATCTCCCTGGCAGACGCGGAGCCCACGGCAGCCACACCGCCCGCACCGGCGCGGGCCGTCAACCTGAGCACCCTGACGGAGTCCTTCGACAAGCTCCGTGCCGAGGCGGACGACCGTCGGCCGCTCGACCCCACGACCGAGGACGGGGCGATGCCCGCTCTGCTGGGCGCGGGGCTGCGGAGTCTGGTCAGGGAACTGGGCGCCGACGAGACACGGTTCTCCATCGAGACCGACTTCGGCCGCAAGGCGGCGTTGCACGCCCGGTTGCGCTATGTCGTGGACGAGGCCAGCGAGAACGAATTCCACTGGTCCTTCCGGGCGATCGCCGCGAACAACGCCATCGCCGCCCAGAACCGGATCCGTAACGCGGCCGTGGAAGCCGGTCTGACGGCCGGCCTGGCGAGCCGCCGGCTGATCCTGCTGCGGAACACGCCGTACCCGAGCGGCCCCAGGACCAAGGACATCAAGGACGACTTCGAGGCGCGGGGCGGGGTGTCGTTCCCGATCGGCGCCGCCGACCTGCGGACCCTGGCCGCCCTCCGGGCCATGCTCGACGACCGTACGTCGGGCCTCGACGAATGGCTGCGGCAGGAGCGCCCCGCTTCCCGTATCGAGGTCTTCGCGCCGGTGCTGGGAGACCTGCGGCAGCATCTCGGCGTCGCGACCACGGAAGTCGGCTCCAGGGATGCGGTGGATGCAGCGGATGCGGCGGGCATGCCGCAGGACGCCGAGTCCGCTCTTACCGAGATCGTCGTCGGAACCACGCTCCGGGGCGGCCGTCCGTTCGCGGTACCCGTGGAACGGCTCCGGATGCACACCGCGGTGGTGGGCGCGGCGGGATCGGGCAAGACGGTCCTGATCAAGCGACTTGTGGAGCAGTGCGCTCTGCGCGGCGTCTCGGTGATCGTGCTGGATCCGAACGACGACCTCGCACGGCTCGGCGACCCCTGGCCGCGCCCACCGAGGGGCTGGACGGACGGCCACGAGCGCGAGGCCCGGCGCTATTTCGCGGAGGTCGAGGTGGTGGTGTGGACACCGGGTCTGAACCGGGGACGTCCGATCTCCTTCCACCCGCTTCCCGACTTCGGTCCCGTCCTCGACGACGTGGACGACTTCCCCCGTCTGGTCAGGTCGACCGTGACCTCACTCGCGCCACACGCCGGTGTACGCGGCAGCAGTGCGCGCGCGACCCAGCAACTGGGGGTCCTCAAGCGCGCCCTCGAACGGTACGCGCGCGAAGGCGGCAAGAACCTGGCCGGCTTGGTCGAGCTGCTCGCGGAGGCCCCGAACGACATCGTGAACAGCAGGACCGGTCGCTTCGCGGTGCAGATGGCGGACACGCTGGAAGCCGCGATGGAGACCGACCCGCTGTTCGGGGAGTCCGGCGCACCCGCCGATCCCGGCATGCTCCTGATCCCGTCGCCGGGGAAGGCCGCCCGTGTCTCGGTGATCAGCTTCACCGGGCTGTCCGGCGACGGACCGGCCCAGTTCGTCAGCCGCCTGCAGGCGACCTTGTTCTCATGGTTCAGGGCCCACCCGGTCGGCGACCGTGCCCTGGGCGGGCTGCTGGTGATGGACGAGGCGCAGAACTTCGTGCCCTCCGGCGCATCGAATCCGAGTACGGAGAGCACGGTCGAACTCATCCGTCAGATACGCAAGTACGGACTCGGGATGGTCCTCGCCTCGCAGCTCCCCAGGGGGATCCACAACCAGGCGCTGGGCAACACCGTGAACCAGTTCATCGGCCGGCTCACCCAGCCCGCGCACATCGAGGCCGCCAGGACCATGGCCCAGGCGCGGAACGCGGTCCTCGACAACCTCGCCGGTCTCAAGGCCGGCCAGTTCAACGCCGCAGGCGAGGGGACCGGATTCAGCAGGGTCGAGGTGCCGATCTGCCTCAGTCACCACGATGTGCCGCTCACGGAGGACGAGATCGTCGAGCGGGCCCGCCGGGAGACCTGAGCGGTCGTGAGGCGGTGAGCGCGTCCGGGGCCGTGCCGGGATCCTGGCGTGTCGCCCAACGGGCTGACCGACCTGCGAGAACGCAGTGCGTGGCGGTGCGCCCCCGGCAGGACTCGAACCTGCGGCCAAGCGCTTAGAAGGCGCCTGCTCTATCCACTGAGCTACGGGGGCCGGGTGTGGTGGCCTGTGGTGCTGGTGCCCGGGTATGGGCGGGGCTGTGACCTTGCCGGGGACAAGGATAGAGCTCCTGGGTCCCTGCGCTTCGCGCTTCCCCTCCGTGGCTCGATGTGGAGGTTCAGTGAAGCGGTCCTGATAATCGCAGGCAGGTACGAATCGTGCATCGCTTTTGGCGCCTCACGCCCCGGGTGTTGTGCACTCGTTATGCCTGCGCCCCAGTCGTCCCTTAGGCCCCGTGTGTCCAATCGGCGCGCAGACATGCCCATATGCTTTAGAAAGCCTGCAAAATTGGGCATTCTTCGCATGTGGTGACCTTGGACGTACGGCCCCAGCTGCTCGACGCACTCTCCGCCCTGCGCGACCGTGTCGCCGCCGCACGCTTCCCGCTGCCCCTGGCGGGGGCTCCACGCGCGCGTGCCAACCGCGACGAACTGCTCGCGCAACTCGACGACTATCTCGTGCCCCGGTTGAGAGAACCCGAAGCACCCCTGCTCGCCGTGATCGGAGGATCGACCGGGGCGGGCAAGTCGACGCTGGTCAACTCCCTTGTGGGGCGGCGGGTCAGCGAGGCCGGGGTGCTGCGGCCCACGACGCGTACCCCGGTGCTCGTGTGCCACCCCGAGGACCATCACTGGTTCAGCGGGATGCGCGTACTGCCCGACCTCACGCGCGTGTGGATGCCGCACCAGGACGTCGACGACGATCCGCTGCCGCCCGGCGAGGAGGACATGCGCGTCCTGCGCATCGAGACCGCCGACACCCTTCCCCGGGGGCTCGCGCTCCTCGACGCGCCGGACATCGACTCCCTGGTGGCGGGGAACCGGGTGCTCGCCGCCGAGCTCATGTGCGCGGCCGACATCTGGGTGATGGTCACCACGGCGGCACGGTACGCCGACGCGGTGCCGTGGCATCTGCTGCGTACCGCCAAGGACCATGACGCCACGCTCGTCACCGTCCTCGACCGGGTGCCCCACCAGGTGGTCTCCGAGGTCTCGCGGCAGTTCGGCGCGCTCCTCGCCAAGGCGGGGCTGGGCGACGTGCCCCGCTTCACGGTGCCCGAGCTGCCCGAGTCCGCCTGGGGCGGGGGACTGCTTCCGGCCACCGCCGTGGCGCCCCTGCGGGCCTGGCTGGCCCAGCAGGCCCAGGACCCGGGCGCCCGGCATCAGGCCATGGCGCGCACCGCGTACGGGGCACTCGACTCGCTCAAGTCCCGGATGCCCGAGCTGGCCGGCGCCGCCGCGGCCCAGTACGCCGCCGCGCTGCGGCTCACCGCGGCCGTCGACGGGGCGTACGACAGCGAGTACACGCGTCTGCGGGGCCGGCTGCAGGCCGGGGCGGTCCTCGCCGGTGGCGCGCTCAAACGCTGGCGCAGCTATCCGCTGGACTCCAGCGCCGGTGAACTGCTGGACGCGCTGGTCGAGAGCCTGGCCGCGCTCCTGCTGTGCGCCGTCACGGCGGCCGACGAGCGCGTCGACGAGGCGTGGCGGCGCGAACCCGCCGCGGGCGCCCCGGGGCTGACGGACCGCGATCCGGCGCTGGAGAGCGCCGAGCACCGCATCGGGATGGCGGCCCGGCGCTGGCGCCGCGTCCTGGAGGAGTACGCCGAGGACGAAGTACGCGCCCTGGAGAAGAGCGTCGCGCCGGATCCCGAGGTGGTGGCCGCGCTGGTCGCCACCGCGCTCCTGGGCGGCCGGCGGGCGCGCTCCGCGGGCGAGGGGCTGGCCGAGCGGATCGGCGCGCACGGGGCGCTGCGGCTGCGCGACAAGGGCGGGCGGCTGCTCACCGACTACCTCGACAAGGCGCTGCACGACGAACGGGAGCGGCGGCTCGCCCCGCTCGACGCACTCGACGTCCATCCGGAACCCCAGGCCGAACTCATCGCCGCGCTGTCGGTACTGCAGAAGGAGAGGTGACCGCGGTGACCGCCGTCACGGACCACACCGATCACGCCGACCAGCCGGGCGACGACGACGCCCGCGAGGAGGGCTCCGGCGGGGAAATCGTGCGCAAGGAGACGTCCGCCACGGAGATCGTGCGCAAGGAGACGGCCGGTAGGGAAGCCGGGCGCAGGGAGAAGGGTGATTCCGGGCGGAGGGCTGCGGACGCGGGCCGCGGGGGCGGGGGCGGGGGCAGGTCCGGCCCCGGCTCCGGCTCCGGGTCCGGAGGTGCGGACGATGTGGACTCCGCGGACGCGGTGGGCGGCTGGGACGACGGGCTGATCGCACGGCGCGTGTCCGCCACGGCCGAGGGCCAGGCCAGGCCCGTACAGGAGACCGTCGTGGACAGCAGGCCGCCCGTGGTGGCCCCGCTCGCGTACGACGGGCCGTTGCGGTCCCGTCTGGACGCGCTGCGCGAACTGGTGGGGCTCTCCAGGACGCGGCTGGACAGCCGGACCCTCGCCGAGGCGGGACAGGTCCTGGACGAGGCCGCGGCCCGGCGCAGGCTCTCCGGGCAGCACACCGTGGTCGCCATCGCGGGAGCCACCGGGAGCGGCAAGTCGCAGCTCTTCAACGCGCTCGCCGGAGTGGCCATCTCGGAGACCGGGGTCCGCAGGCCGACCACCGCCGCCCCCATCGCGTGCAGCTGGAGCGACGGCGCGGCCGGGCTCATCGACCGGCTCGGCATCCCGGGCCGGCTGCGCCGCCGGCCGCTGCAGAGCGCCGAGGCCGAGGCGCAGTTGCGCGGGCTCGTCCTGGTGGACCTGCCCGACCACGACTCGGCGGCCGTCCAGCACCGGGAGCACGTGGACCGGATCCTCGCGCTCGTGGACGCCGTCATCTGGGTCGTCGACCCGGAGAAGTACGCCGACGCGGTACTCCATGAGCGCTATCTGCGGCCCATGGCGGGCCACGCGGAAGTCACCTTCGTGGTCCTCAACCAGGTCGACCGGCTGCCCGGGGACGCCGCCGACCAGGTCCTCGACGACCTGCGGCGGCTGCTCGACGAGGACGGGATCGCGCTCGGCGAGTACGGCGAGCCGGGCGCGACCGTTCTCGCGCTGTCCGCGCTCACGGGCGACGGCATCGGGGAACTGCGCGAGGTGCTCGGACACTTCGTGGCCGAGCGGGGCGCCGCGGCCCGCCGGATCTCGGCCGACGTGGACGCGGCCGCGGTGCGCCTGTGGCCCGTCTACGCCAACCGGCGCCAGGCCGGGCTCAGCGAGGAGGCACGCGAGGAGTTCGCCGACCGGCTCGCCGACGCGGTCGGCGCCACGGCGGCGGGCGAGGCCGCCGAGCGGGCGTGGCGCCGCAACGCGAACCGCGCCTGCGGCACGCCCTGGCTGCGGCTGTGGCGCTGGTACCAGGACCGGCGCGAGCCCGCGACGGGACGGCTGCCCGTACGGGCCTACGACGACGAGGAGGCCACGGCGCGCCAGCGCGTCGAGCAGGCGGTGCGCACGGTGGCCGAGCAGGCGACCGACGGACTGCCCACGCCGTGGGCGCAGGCGGTGCGCGAGGCGGCCGTACGGGGTTCGCAGGGGCTGTGCGAGGCCCTGGACGAACTGGCGGTACGGGCCGGTACACCGGTGGGCCGGCCGCCGCGGCCGGGCTGGTGGCCTGCCGCCGTGCTCGCTCAGGCGTCCATGACCGTCCTTCAGGTCGTCGGCGGCCTGTGGCTGTTGGCCCAGATCATCGGTCTCATGTCGCCGAACCTCGGGGTTCCCGTGCTGCTGATGGTCATCGGCATCGTGGGCGGCCCGGGTGTCGAGTGGGCGTGCAGACTCGCGGCGAGCGGGCCCGCGCGGCGGTACGGGGCGGAGGCGGAACGGAGACTGCGGGAGGCGGCTGCGGGATGCGGGCGGGCCCGGGTTCTCGATCCGGTGGCGGGGGAGCTGCTGCGGTACCGGGAGGTGCGGGAGCAGTTCCTGCGGGCCTCGGGGGTCACGGTGTCGGCGGGGTGACGTGACGGGGTGAGGTGACGGGGAGTCGAGGGGGGAGGTGGGGGAGCTTGTGGGCGGAGGTTCTCGTTCGGGTGGCGGAGTTGTCCACAACCGGGGGACGGCCCACAGGGCTCAGCGGGTTCGGGCGGACGGAGGCAGTCTGAGGTCTCGGCGGACACGACGTGATCGCGAGGCGGTCATGAGACGTGCTGAGGCGCGATGCGGCGTGAGGAGGCGTCATGAGACGTCATGAGGCGTCATGAGGCGTCGTCGGGCGTTCGAAGCACGAGCGCCGTGTCGCGTCCGCCGAACGGACAGACGCAGCCGTACGGGACGAGCCCGTGCGCGTGGGCAGGGAGGGCTTCCGCGATGAACGAGACAGTGGTGTGCGTGGTGGGGAACGTGGCGACACAGCCCGTGTTCCGGGAGACGGCGGCGGGCCCGTCGGCGAGGTTCCGGCTGGCGGTCACGCAGCGGTTCTGGGACCGGGAGAAGAGCGCCTGGCGGGACGGGCACACCAACTTCTTCACGGTGTGGGCCAACCGGGCGCTGGCGGCGAACGTGCAGGCGTCCGTGTCGCTCGGGGAGCCGCTGATGGTGCGGGGCAGGCTGAAGGTCCGCTCCGAGCAGCGCGACGGGCAGTCGTGGACGGGCGCGGACATCGAGGCGTCGGCGATCGGGCACGATCTGGCGCGCGGCACCGCGGCGTTCCGCAGGGCGCTCAGGGGCGACCAGGCACCGGAGCAGGCGTCCGGCCGGTCGTCGGACGCGCCGGTCCGACCGGAGCCGAACTGGGAGACGGAACCGGCCGATCCGGCCGACGGCGCTGAGTCGGCCGAGAGGGCTGAGCCGGCCGAGGGGACGGGACCGGCCGAGAGGGCGAGGCCAACCGGGCGGGCCGCTCCGCGGCGGCAGGAACCGGCCTTGACGGGATGACCGGCCGTGGTCACGGTGCGTGCTGAGACCGCGGCCTGACCGAAGTGCGGCTTATCGGTGAATGCGTTGCGAAGGGTCCCAGCGGATTTGTCGATAAGCGCGGCCCGCAACCGGCCCTGGCGATAACGATTCCGATTCGGATCACTGATCGGATGACATGACCGGGGAGGGAGCTGCGCCCCGTCCTTAGGATGCCGGGCATAGCTCTCGGGGCTGCTGATTCCGCTGGTGGGACCGTAACCCTCCAGTTCAACGGGTCCCGCTCGAAAGGGAATTCTGTGCTTTCTTCGTTCTCTGCGCCGTCCGTGCACGGGCGAGGTGCCGCTGCCGCCCGCCTGGCCGCGGTGGCGCTCGTGTCCGGTCTCGTCGCCGTGAGCGCCGTGACCACCGCCGGTGCGGCCGTCGCGGACGAAGTCCCTCTGAGCCAGGGCGGTGCGACGGCCACGATAGGCGGCCTCAAGACGTCCGGGCCCGCGGTCATCCACGAGGAGGGCGGGGACAAGCAGGTCTCCGCCGGGCTCTTCGAGATGTCCGTGGACAACGGCGGCACCCTGCAGACCTACTGCGTCGACATCTACAGCCCGACGCAGAAGGACGCCAAGTACCAGGAGACCCCCTGGAGCGGTACGTCGCTGAACGGGAACCCCGACGCGGGTCGCATCCGCTGGATCCTGCAGAACTCCTACCCGCAGGTCAACGACCTCGCAGCGCTGGCCGCGAAGGCCGGCGCGAAGGGCCTCACGCAGCAGGACGCGGCGGTCGGAACGCAGGTGGCGATCTGGCGGTACTCGGACGGTGCCGACGTGGACGCCGTGGATCCGCAGGCGGAGAAGCTCGCCGACTATCTGCAGCGCAGCGCACGCGACCTGGCGGAGCCCGCCGCGTCCCTTGAGCTGGATCCGCCGGCGGTCTCCGGTCGCCCGGGTGAACTGCTCGGCCCGGTCACCGTGCGCACGAACGCGGCCGGTGTGACGGTGACGCCGCTCGCCGACGCCACGAGCGGGGTGAAGGTCGTCGGCCGGGACGGCAAGGAGATCACGTCCGCGACCGACGGCAGCGAGCTGTTCTTCGACGTGGCCGAGGACGCCCCGGACGGTTCGGCCGCGCTGACGGTGCAGGCCTCGACCACCGTGCCGGTCGGACGGGCCTTCGCCTCCGAGACGAGGAGCCAGACCCAGATCCTGGCCGGTTCCAGCGAGTCGACGGTCTCCGCGGCGGCGACCGCGAACTGGGCCGGCGCCGGGGCGATACCCGCGCTGTCGGCCGAGAAGAACTGCGCGGAGGGCGGCCTCGACGTCACCGCGGTGAACGAGGGCGACGAGGCGTTCACCTTCGAGCTGCTCGGCACCGAGCACACCGTCGAGGCGGGCTCGTCACAGACCGTGACGGTTCCGCTGCAGGAGGACCAGGCGTACGACTTCACGGTCGAGGGGCCGGGCGGCTACGAGAAGCGGTTCCAGGGCGTGCTCGACTGCAAGACGCAGAGCGGCGCCGCCGCAGAGGAGACCGTACAGACACTGAACGAGCCGAGCCCCGCCACGGTCGGCGGCACGGCCGCCACCACCACGGACCTCGCCGAGACGGGCGCGTCCAGCGCCACCCCGGTGATAGCCGGAATCGCGATAGGCCTGGTCCTGATAGGCGGCGCCACGATCCTCTTCATCCGCAAGAAGAAGTCCCCCGCGCAGGACTGAGGGCCGCGCGCCGGGAGCGGGACTCAGTCGAGTTCGGCCCAGGCTCCGCTGGTTTCCTTCCTCGGGATCCACAGCTGGGGCTGGCTCGCGCGGCAGCGTTCCTGCGCCCGGTCGTCCCAGGGGAAGCGGCCGTCCCTGTCCGGCCAGAACAGCTGCATGACCGGGAGCGGGGGTGCTTGGTAGAAGTCGAGCCCGGCACCGAAGAAGAGCCGGTACCAGCTCGTGTGCACCGGCCGGACGGCCACCGAGTAGCCGTTCAGGATGTCGTCGCGCAGCTGGCCGGGTTCTACAGGACGGCCGTCGCGGATCGCCCGTCCCGCGATGTTGAGGACGGACATCATCGTCTCCATCCGCAGGCCGAAGACGCAGACCTCGGGGCTGCGCAGGGTGTGCCACAGGCCGATCGAATAGGCCCAGTCCGCCGGAGTCTCGTCCGCGGCGGCGATGCCCATCACGTGCCAGCCGTGCTCGGTGATGTTCGCGGCCGTGCGGCTGTCGCGTCCCTCCAGGGCCGGGCCGTCCGCTGGAGGGGCGCACAGGAGACAGGAGCAGGAGGAGGCGTTCATCCGTGGAGGTTACGGCGCCCTTCACCACGGTCGACGCCGGGCCGCCCGAGGCCGCTCGATGACGGCCCGCGGCGCCGGGCGAGCCGCCGGAGCCGACAGGGAAAGTCCAGGTCAGGTGCCCGCAACCGAACGCGTTTCCCCCGGGGGGTAGCCGTGCGGCAAGATGGGGTGTATCTGCCCACTGCCGATTTCAAGCGTCCGGACGGTTTCTCTTGGCTGAGTTCATTTACACCATGCGCAAGACGCGCAAAGCGCACGGCGACAAGGTGATTCTTGATGACGTCACCCTGAACTTCCTGCCGGGGGCGAAGATCGGCGTCGTCGGGCCGAACGGTGCCGGCAAGTCGACCGTGCTCAAGATCATGGCGGGCCTTGAGCAGCCGTCCAACGGTGACGCGTTCCTGTCGCCCGGTTACAGCGTCGGCATCCTCATGCAGGAGCCGCAGCTGGACGAGACCAAGACGGTGCTGGAGAACGTCCAGGACGGCGCCGCCGAGCTGATGGGCAAGCTCAGCCGTTTCAACGAGGTCGCCGAGCTGATGGCGACCGACTACTCGGACGCGCTCATGGAGGAGATGGGCAAGCTCCAGGACGACCTGGACCACTCCAACGCCTGGGACCTCGACGCGCAGCTGGAGCAGGCCATGGACGCGCTGGGCTGCCCGCCCGGCGACTGGCCCGTCGTCAACCTCTCCGGTGGTGAGAAGCGCCGCGTCGCGCTCTGCAAGCTCCTCATCGAGGCGCCCGACCTGCTGCTCCTCGACGAGCCCACCAACCACCTGGACGCCGAGTCGGTGAACTGGCTGGAGCAGCACCTGTCGAAGTACGCGGGCGCCGTCGTCGCCGTCACGCACGACCGGTACTTCCTGAACAACGTCGCCGAGTGGATCCTCGAACTCGACCGTGGCCGCGCCCTGCCCTACGAGGGCAACTACTCCACGTACCTCGACAAGAAGGCCGCCCGCCTCAAGGTCGAGGGGCGCAAGGACGAGAAGCGCGCCAAGCGGCTCAAGGAAGAGCTGGAGTGGGTCCGGTCCAACGCCAAGGGACGGCAGACCAAGTCCAAGGCCCGTCTCGCCCGTTACGAGGAGATGGCGGCCGAGGCCGACAAGATGCGGAAGCTGGACTTCGAGGAGATCCAGATCCCGCCGGGCCCGCGGCTCGGTTCCATCGTCGTCGAGGTCGAGAACCTCTCCAAGGCCTTCGGCGACAAGGTCCTGATCGATGACCTGAGCTTCACGCTGCCGCGGAACGGGATCGTCGGGGTCATCGGTCCCAACGGTGCCGGCAAGACCACGCTGTTCAAGATGATCCAGGGTCTGGAGACCCCGGACTCCGGCGCCATCAAGGTCGGCGACACCGTCAAGATCAGCTACGTCGACCAGAGCCGCGCCAACATCGACCCCAAGAAGACGCTGTGGGCCGTCGTCTCCGACGAGCTGGACTACATCAACGTCGGCCAGGTCGAGATGCCGTCGCGGGCGTACGTCTCCGCGTTCGGCTTCAAGGGCCCCGACCAGCAGAAGCCGGCCGGTGTCCTCTCCGGTGGTGAGCGCAACCGTCTGAACCTGGCGCTGACCCTCAAGGAGGGCGGCAACCTGCTGCTCCTCGACGAGCCCACCAACGACCTCGACGTGGAGACCCTGTCGTCGCTGGAGAACGCGCTGCTTGAGTTCCCCGGTGCCGCCGTGGTCATCTCCCACGACCGGTGGTTCCTGGACCGGGTCGCGACGCACATCCTCGCGTACGAGGGCGAGTCGAAGTGGTACTGGTTCGAGGGCAACTTCGAGTCGTACGAGAAGAACAAGGTCGAGCGGCTCGGAGCGGACGCCGCGCGCCCGCACCGCGCCACCTACAAGAAGCTGACCCGGGGCTGATTCTCCTTGCGGCACATCTACCGCTGCCCGCTGCGCTGGGCGGACATGGACGCGTACGGCCACATCAACAACGTGGTCTTCCTCCGCTATCTGGAGGAGGCGCGTATCGACTTCCTGTTCCGCCCGGACAAGGATTTCCAGCAGGGGTCCGTGGTGGCGCGCCATGAGATCGACTACAAGCAGCAGTTGGTGCACCGGCACACCCCGGTGGACATCGAGCTGTGGGTCACGCAGATCAGAGCGGCCTCGTTCACCATCTCCTACGAGGTCAAGGACCCGGACCAGGTGTACGTACGGGCCCAGACGGTGATAGTGCCGTTCGACTTCGAGGCGCAGCGGCCGCGTCGTATCACCGCGGAGGAGCGCGAGTTCCTCCAGGAGTACGCGGACGACGCGGCCGGTTCCGCGGGGGCCGTCGCCGCATGACGGCCCTGCACCTCGCCGACGAGGGGGAGGCGGCGGATCTCGCCGCCTTCCTCGCCCGGCTGATCCACTACGACCGGGCCGCCGCGGTACGGCTGCAGGCGTCGGGGACGACGCTCGCGGTGTTCGGCCGGCCGCCGTCGTTCGAGGTGCTCGCGATCCGTACGGCACGGCTCGCGAAGCCGTACGAGAACGGTCTCGACCTCACCCTGGACGTGACCGTCTCGGCCGGTGAACTCCTTGAGTCCCTCGACGAGGCGGCGGCCACGGCGGTCGTGCCCGCCGCCGTCACCGGGCCGCCGTGGGCCGGCGTGCTGCCGCCGCGCGGCGGCTGGCGGCCGGAGCCGGGTCTGCCCGCTCTCGACGCGGTGCGCACGATCGTGGCCGCGGTGGTCGCCGAATTCCGTGCGCGGATCGACGAGTTGGCGCCCGAGGGGCGTACGCGGGCCGCACTCGACGGGATCGGACGGGAGATCTGGTCCCGGCCGGTCGGGGACACCGAACTCCCGGTACGGGCCGCGCACGCGGCCCAGTCGCTGGGGTTCCTGAGGCCTACGCGCACCGCCCCCTCCTCCGCCGCCGCCTCCACCGCGTCCGATGAGGCTCCGCTGCGACTGCTCTCCTCGGGAGCGTGGCTGAGGCTGCGAACGCCGTACGGGACGATCGCCGTGCGCAAGGCCGGGCTCGGGGCGCTGGACGTCAGCGTGCGCTGAGCGTCAGCGTTCGCTCAGTGTCCCCCTCCGGAGTTCGCCGCCCCCAGCGGCCCCTTTCCGCGGCCCTTTCGTCCGCGGGTCAGCGGTGTTCGCTGTCGTCCGGCCAGATGCCGATGTGGTCCGGTTCGAGTTCGAGGGCGACGCGGTCGCGCATACCGAGGGCCTCGGTGTACTCGGCGGGCAGCTGGAGCCGGCCGGCCCGGTCGAGCATCGCGTACTCACGGGCCACCACCGTCTCGTGGCCGGTCGTGGCGTCCACCTCGGTGCGGCGCAGGACCTCCGTGGAGGTACGGCCGTCCCGGATGGCGACCGTCCGGCGGACCTCGGCGGCGACCGCCTGGTCGTGCGTGACGATCACGATGGTCGTGCCCAGCCGCTCGTTCGCGGTGCGGAAGGCGGCGAAGATCTGCTCGGCGGTGTGCGAGTCGAGTTCGCCGGTGGGTTCGTCGGCGAGCAGGACCGAGGGGTCGTTGGCCAGCGCCACGGCGATGGCGACGCGCTGCTGCTGACCGCCGGACATCTGGAACGGGCGGCGGTCCCGGCACTCCGCGACCTCCAGCAACTCCAGCAGCTCCACGGCGCGTCGGGCCTGCGCGCGACGGCCCTTGCGGGAGACGCCGAGCTGCATCGGCAGGGCGACGTTCTGGGCGGCCGTCAGATAGGGCAGGAGATTGCGGGCCGTCTGCTGCCAGACGAAGCCGACGGTCTCGCGCCGGTAGCCGAGCCGGTCCTTCGCCCCCATGGTCAGCAGGTCGTGCCCCGCGACCCGGGCGGCGCCCGCGGTGGGGGTGTCCAGACCCGCCAGGATGTTCATCAGGGTCGACTTGCCGCTGCCGGAGGCGCCGACCAGCGCCATCAACTCGCCCTCGCGGACCAGGAGATCGAGGCCCTGGAGCGCCTGCACCTCCACGCCGTCCGTGGAGAAGATCCGTACCAGCCGGTCGCAGGTGATCAGGGCGTCATGGCCGTAGGCGGGACGGTCGCGGCGGTCGGCGGCACGCTGGGCGAGGTCCGCGAAGGAGGGACCGGCGGAACCGGCCGGACCGACGGAGTCGGTGGTCGTCATCGGGCGTCTCCGGTCGTGGTCGTCGTCGGCTGGCTTCGCGTGATGTCGGCAGGGGCCGTCGGGCGGTTTCGCGGGGCTTCGGCAGGGGCCGATGGGTGCTTTCGCGTGGCTTCGGCAGGGGTCATCGGGCGTCTCCCGCCCGCAGTTCCCTGACCGAACCCCGTCGCCCGCTCCACCACGCCTGCGCCGCGGCGATACCCGTGGCGACGAGGAGCACGGCGAGCGCGGGCAGCAGCAGGGACGCCGGGTCGGTGTGCAGCGCGGCGGTGCCGGCGGGCGGGCTGCCGCCGGGGGTCGCGAGGGCCACGGCGGTCAGGTCGACGCCGGGCGCCAGGAGGCGGACCGCAGCCCAGCCCGTCAGGGCCCCGCCCACCGCGGCGAGCAGCGCCTGCGGCAGCGCTTCGAGTACGAGCAGCCGGCGGCCCTGGCTCCGGGTGAGACCCATGGTGCGCAGCCGGGCGAGCAGGGCGGAGCGTTCGGGGGCGGCGCGTACGAGGGCGAGGAGCAGTGCGAGTACGGCGTATCCGGAGCCGGCGGCGACCGCCACCGCGTAGACGCGTTCGGCGCCGGACTGGAGAGGGGAGTCGACGTACCGCGCGCGTTCGTCGGCCCGCAGGCGTACGTCCGCGGCGCTGCCCGCGGCCTTGCGCAGGGCGCCCGCGTCCATCCGGTCCCCGGTCAGCAGGAGGGCCGTCGGCCGTGCGGCGACGGCGCCGAGGCCGGCGCGGTCCACGACGAGGAAGTCGGTTCCCGAGACGGCCGGGGTCAGTTCGCGCACCACGGTGATGCGGACGGTGATGTCGCTGCCGTCCTCCAGGCGCACCGGGAAGGGCTGCGTGCCGAACCGCTCGGCGACGGCGGGGGAGGCGAGGGCGGGCAGCGGGGACTCGCTCGGCGCACCCTTCTTCGAGGATCCCGAGGATCCCGAGGATCCCGGGGATCCCGAGGGCTGCGCGTCCGCCGGTGCCGTCAGCTCGCCCGCGGCGAAGGCCCCGAGGTGCGTGCTCCGCGCCAGCCGGGCGTATCCCTCGGGCTCCACGCCCGCCAGGGACACCGTCTCCACGCCGGTCCCGGGCCTGGCCTGGTAGCCGATGCTCAGCGGGGTCACCTCGCGTACGCCGGGTGCCGTGCGGAGCCGGTCCGGCAGGCCGGCGGGAAGTGCGCCCATGACCTCGACGCGGGCGTCGGCCCCGAGGCTCAGCAGGGCCGCCCGGTCCCGCGCGTCCGCGACACCCGCGAGGACGGACCCGCCGAACGCGGCCGTGGTGAGGGCCGTCAGCAGGGCGAGCAGGGGCAGCACCGTGGAGACGGAGGTGCGGCCCGCGCGGGCCAGGGAGAGATGCCCGACCGCGCCGCGCAGCCGGCCTGCGGGGCGGGCCAGCCAGCGCAGCGGCAGCGGATAGAGCCGGACCAGCAGGAGCGCGGCGATCACACCGATCAGGACCGGTGCCAGCGCGACGAGCTGGTCGCCGGAGCCGGAGGCGTCCAGGTCCGCCGGGTCGCCCGAGCCCGCCGCGCCCGCGGAACCGCCCGAAGTGCCCCTGCTCCGCAGCGCGAACACCGCCGCCGACGCCAGGACCAGCAGGGTGAGTTCGGCGACCGTACGGCGACGCGAGGGGCGTACGGACGCGAGGTCCTCGCGGGCGCCCTGGGCGCGGACGGCACGGTGGGTGATCCAGGCCCGCGCGGGCAGCATGGCGCAGGCGAGCAGCGCGACCGCGGCGGCGGTCCAGACGGCGTACGACAGGCGGCCGTACGGGACGGCGAGCAGGGCTGCCGCGAGGCCGAGCGCGGCGGCCGGTACCGCGACCACCGCCGTCTCGGCGGACAGCCGGACCGTCAGGCCGCGCAGGGAGACGCCCCGGGCGCGCAGCAGGGCGAGTTCGCCGCGGCGGCGGTCGGCCGTGAGGCCGCCAGCCATGAGCAGGACGACGGCGGCGACCGTGGCACTGCCGAAGGCGGCCACGGCGACCAGGGGGCGGATGCCGGAGCGGAGTCCGGCGTACGAGGCGAGGACGTCGTCGAGATCGGTGCTCGCGTCGGCCTCCGGGTCCGTGAGCGCGCGCACCTTCAGCAGCCCGGGGCCGGACTCCAGCGCGGCGATCGCGCTCGCCAGCCGGGGCAGTTCGCTCGCGGTCAGGGCGGCGGGCGACGGGGCCAGGTGCCAGTAGCGGGCGGGGGCGCCGGGGGTGCCGAGGAGGGCCGGAGCGGCGTCCGGGGCCAGGAGGAGCGCGCCGAGCCAGTAGATGCTCGGTTCGGCGCCCTGGGCGGGCAGACGTACGAGGGAGGGGGTGCGCAGGACGGGCTGGGTCGCCCAGTAGGCGCCCTCCCGGTCGCGCGGGGCGACGATGCCGGTGACGCGTATGGCGAGCGGGGCGCGTTCGACGGCGGGCACGTGGATCACCGCGCCGACCTCGATGTGGAGGCTCTCGGCGGTCTCCGTCGTGACCGCGGCCTCCAGTTCGGGTGTCGAGGCGGTCACCGTGCCGTCGGCGCGCGGGAGCCGGCCCTCGCGCAGCCGGGAGTGAGCGGCGAGGCCGTTCTGCGCGACGAGGGTCATCTGCGCGGGCAGTCCGGTCGGCCGCGGCAGCCACTTCTCCGGCGCTTCGAGGGATTTCGTGGTGCGCACGCCGTACGCGGACCGGCCGGGGTCGGCGACCAGCGGGCGCTCGACCACCTTCAGGATGTCCTGGTACCGCTCGCGCACCGAGGCCGGGCGCAGGACCTCCTCGCGTTCCTGCTGCGTGGCGCCGAGGGAGGGCGGCGGGGCCGACAGCTGCACGGAGGTCCGCAGGGGCGTGGCGTCGGACACCGCCCGGCGCAGACCCGCGTCCTCGTAGCGGTCGACGGCACGCGGGAAGGACGCGGCCAGGCAGACGGTCGCCAGGACCAGCAGGGCGAGGGCGACGGCGGCACCGGGCGCGGCGCGCAGCCGGGTACGGATCCAGGGGGCGACGACGGGGGGTTCGGCATCCCGACGCGTGAAGATCCGGCGGCGGCCCATCTCACTCACCTCCCTGTTCGTGCAGCACACGCAGCGACCGGAGCGACGAGGCCGAGTCGCCCCGCCGCAGCACCAGCACGGCGGTCACGATCAGCGGCGCGACCACCAGGCCCGCCAGCAGGAACGCGACGCGGGCGAGGGGCAGTTCCACCAGTACCTCCGGCACCGGCCGGGTGGCCCGGGAGGTGAGCACGATCAGCGGAACGACCGCCCGGGTCAGTACCGCTCCCAGCGCCACCCCCACCACCAGGGCGAGCGCCACCAGGACCCCCTGTTCGGCAGCGACCAGCCGGGCCAGCTGGCGGCGGGGCGCCCCCAGCGCGCGCAGCAGCGCGAACTCGGCGCTCCGCTCCCGCAGCGAGCCTGCCGTGCTCACCGCGAAGCCGACCGCGGCCAGCGCGGCGGCGACCACGGAGGCCGCGGCGAACGCCGCCTCAGGACCCGCCCCGAACGGATCGTCCCGCAGCCGCTCCGCGATCTCGTCCCGCACGACGACCTGCGAGGGCTCGACATCGGGCCGCTCACGCAACTGGGCCGCCACCCGCGCCTCGGCGCCCGGCTCGGTGCGCAGCCACCACTCGGTGGGCGCGACGCTCTCCCCGTAGCGCTCCTCCAGCACCCGGTTCACGGAGCGCAGGTCGACCAGCAGGGCCCCGCCGGAGCTCTGCGTGGCGTCGGAGCCCTCCGTGCCCTGCGTGGTGGGCAGCGCGCGGACACTCTCCACGATCCGTACCGGGACGGCCGAGCCGCCGAAGGGGACGTCGAGCCGTTCCCCCTTCCGCGCGCCCGCGGCCTTCAGGAAGTCGTCGGTCGCGACGGCCTCGACCTCGGGTGCGGCGGGCCGCTCCGCCTGCAGCCGGATCGTCACCGACGAGGTCTCCCAGGGGGTCTCCCGGGGGATGTAGCCGGTTCCGTAGGTCACGGCCAGCGGGCGCTCGGACGTGATGTCGGGGGCCGTCGGGGTGTTGCCCGCCTTGGGGTCCGCCGTGGTCTGGTTGTTCTGCGACGTCACCTGCCAGGACGGGGGCGCCGACAGCGTCCGCCGCGTCCCGTCGGACGTCGTGGCCGTCAACTGCTCCACGGACAGCCGGTGTTCCTCCGCGCGCCCGGTCGGCTGGGACATGTCCAGCTGCGCGCCGGTCAGCGAGAGCGGTTCGGCGGCCCGGTCGGACGGCGCCTGCTCGGCCCGTGCCAGCTGCACGGTGAGGCGGTGTGCCCTCCCGTCGGCGGGGAGGTCGCCCGCGGACATGCGGTACGGGGTGCCGTAGCGGTCCTCCAGCGTCACGGTCACGTCCGCCGTCATCCTGGAGCGGTACGCCGCCGAGTCCCGGGCGGTGGGCTGGGCGCTCGCCCGGATGCGCAGTTCCAGTTCCAGCCGCGTGCTGGCCTTCGGCAGGGTCACGCCCGCCGATCCCGCCCGGCCGGGGCCGATCCCCGCCAGCAGCCGCCCGGCGGGCTTCTCCGCGAGGTCCCCGCGCAGCAGCAACGCGGCGTCCCCACTCCCGGAACCACTCCCGGAACCGTCGCCGGAGCCGCCCTTGGAGCGGTCACCGGAACCGTCACCGGAGTCCGCCCCGGCGCCCTCCGTGTCCAGCGCCAGCACCGCGGCCGTCCGGTTGCCGGACAACGGCAGCGTCGTACGCATGGCGGGGGCCGCCCCGCGTACGCCGTCGAGGTCGGCGTAGAGCCCGGCCCGGGACAGGCCGTCCTCGCCGCCCGCCAGGACCCGTACGGACGTGCCGGCGAGGAAGTCCGCCTGGTCGTCCTGCGAGCGGTTCCACGACGCGCCCTGGCCGATCGCGAGCATGCCCATGGCGACGGCGAGGACGAGCAGCAGGACCGGCCCCGCGCCGCGCATCGGGCGACGGCTGAACTGCCAGCCCGCGAGCGCCGTCGGGAGCCCGCGGCCACCGGCCGCGCGCCGCTCGGCGAGACGCGCCACGGGCGGCATGAGGCGCAGGGTGAGGACCGTCCCGGCCAGCAGGGCCAGCGCGGGAGCGGCGACCAGCAGGGGGTCGATGCCGAGCGTGTCCGTGGGCGCCGCCTCCGACCGGCCGGGGCCTGCGGGACCGACGGCACCGGAGGTCTGCCGGCTCAACTGCCAGTAGGCGACGGCCGCGACGACCAGCAGGCCGATGTCCGCGCCCGCCCGTACCGGCGCGGGAAGCGAGCGGGCCCGGCCGCCCTCCGCGGTCTCCTCGCGCGCGGTCAGCGCGGGTACGGTCACCGCCAGCGCGCAGCCCAGGGCGACCGCTGCCGCCGTCGCCCACACCGCGCCGGCCACGGCCGAGGTGTCCAGGCGCAGCCCGATCCGCGACAGCGCCCCCTGTCCTGCCAGCAGCCGCGTCAACGGCCCCGCGAGCAGCGGCGCGCAGAGGGCGGCCGGCACGGCGAGGAGCGAGGCCTCCAGCGCGGCGAGCGCGGCCACCCGCCCGCGCGAGGCGCCGCGTGCCCGCAACAGCCTTGTTTCACCGGCCCGTTCGACGCTCAGCAGCCGGGCCACGAGCAGCAGCGCGTAGCCGGCGAGCAGGGCGAGCTGGAGCGCGACGATCAGCAGCGTCGAGCGGGAGACCAGCAACGACCGCTCGACCCGCTCCAGTTCCTCCGGCAGCGAGGTCGTGACGGCCGTGGTGCCGTGCAGCGCGGGCGACTTGCGCAGGTCACGGGGCCCGGCGGTCGCCGCCTCCCGCAGGGCGCCGATCCGCCCCGTCGTCAGCGTGGAGAAGTCGGCGGACGCGAGCCAGGCGGTCGGCCCGGAGCTGACCGGCCGCGCGCTTCCGGTGGCCGCGAGCACCGACGGGTCCGCAAGCAGCGGCCCGTACGTCGTGAAGTCGACCTTGCTGACCCCGCGTCCGTGCAGGTCGTCGAGTTGCCAGTAGGGCGAGGTGACCCGCACGGGCCGGTAGAGGCCGGTCACCAGGACCCGTACCTTCGGGCCGTCGAAGCGGTCGACGAGGGTCAGCCGGGTGCCCGGTTCGACCGCCAGCCGGCGGGCGGCGGTCTCGGGCAGGGCCACCTCGATCTCGCGGCTTTCGGAGAGGTCGCCGGGGGCGCGGGGCGCGCGTCCCTCGACCGTCCGCACCTGGGACGGGTCCAGCGCCGCGAAGTGGGTGAGGTCCGGGTCCTCGGAGCGGGCGGCGGGCTCCTGCAGCGACCTCGGCAGGGCGTAGGGCCCCGACCTGGACAGCGTCCGCAGTGTCACGGGCAGCCCGTCGAAGGTGCGCTCGGCCCCTTTGCGTACGGCCCGGTCGGCGGCCTTGCGCTCGGCGGCGGGGACATCGGCCTTGACGATGAGCGTCGTGGCCGCCGCGCTCTGCGGATCCGCCGCGCCCGCCTTGCCGGTCGTGGCCGCCGAGGTGTCGAGGAGCGAGTGCCGCAGTGCCGCGTCGCCGATCGCACCCGAGTACGCGGTCAGGGTCGCCAGGACGGCCGTCGTCAGCACGACCGTGAGCAGCGCGGCGGCCAGCAGCAGACGATGCGCTCGCACACGCAGTAGGACGAACCCCGTCACCCGGCCCCCCGCCGTATCGCCGGACTTCCCGGATCTTCGACGATGCTGTCAGAGGTGAGGGGGCGCGGGTAAGCGCTTGAGGACTGGGTTTGACCGGATCGTGACCGGAATCCGGCGACGAGCGACCGGAATCCGCGCGTCAGTCGTTTCTGTTCACTTCTTGGCGAGTGCGGTTGTCCGGTCTGCGGCGCGCGTTGCCGGTCAGCCCTCGGTGTTCACCATCGAAGCCGCCGCGTACGTCAGGTAGTTCCACAGTGTGTGCTCGTGCTCCTCGGAGAGGCCGAGCTCGTCGACGGCGACCCGCATGTGCTTCAGCCAGGCGTCGTGCGCCGCCCGGTCGACCGCGAAGGGCGCGTGCCGCATCCGCAGCCGGGGATGCCCGCGGTTCT
The DNA here is from genome assembly GCF_042728395.1 of Streptomyces sp. NPDC060205. Lineage (NCBI taxonomy): Bacteria > Bacillati > Actinomycetota > Actinomycetes > Kitasatosporales > Streptomycetaceae > Streptomyces > Streptomyces sp. NPDC060205. The sequence continues at coordinate 2,547 of NZ_JBHWZP010000026.1, read as the reverse complement.
CGCTGTACGTGGTCGGACCGCCCCAGTACTGGATCAGGAACAGCGTGAAGCGCTCCTCGGCCGGGCCCAGGTCCTCCTCGGGGTACATGGGCCGCAGCAGCGGGTCCCCGGCGACACCCTCGTAGAACCGGTGCACCAGGCGCCGGAAGGTCTCCTCGCCGCCGACCTGCTCGTAGAAGGTCTGCTCCTGAAGCGTGCCGCGCCGAATCTCTTTCACACCGTCCATGGTCTCAGACGGGCCGACCGAGGACTCAGGACTTAGGACCACCGGAATCGAAGGGGCCGGTTCCGGACCGGACGGCCCCGGCGCTCGCCTCCCGGCCCGTCCCGCAGCACAGTGGAGGTATGAGCGCGTACGCGGTCGACCACGGGCTCGACGACCTCGCCGCCACGGCGCGGGCGGCGCTGGTGCGCGAGATCGACGCGAGCGGGGCCTGGGACGCCGACCCGGTCTGGCGGGCGGCCTTCGGGGCGATCCCGCGCCACCTCTTCGTGCCGTACTACTACGTGGGCGCCGCCGGCCCGCAGGGCGGTTACGAGCGCAGATGGGGCGAGGACCCCAGCGCGCGCCGACGTGAGGAGTGGCTGCGCGGGGCGTACGCGGACACCCCGCTGGCCACGCGCCTGCGCGACGGCGAGCTGCTGTCGTCCAGCAGCCAGCCGTCCCTGATGGCGAAGATGCTGGCCGAACTGGCGGTAAGGGACGGGGACGCGGTCCTGGAGATCGGCGCGGGCACCGGCTACAACGCGGCGCTGCTCTCGTACCGGCTGGGCGACGAGCTGGTCACCACGGTCGACCTGGACCCGGAGATCACGGAGTCCGCCCGGCGGCATCTGGCCGCCGCGGGTCACCGGCCCGCCGTCGTCACCGGCGACGGGGCGCGCGGCTGCCCCGAGCGGGCCCCCTTCGACCGGGTCGTCGCCACCTGCGCGCTGAACACGGTCCCGCGGCCCTGGCTCGCCCAGTGCCGTCCCGGCGCCCGGATCCTCGCCCCGTTCGCCACCGGCCTGATCGCCCTGCGGGTACGGGACGCCGGGCACGCCGAGGGCCGCTTCCTGCACACCGGCGCCTACTTCGTACCCCTGCGCGGCGGCCCCAGGACCGGGCGCGGGGCCCTTGACGTGCGCCTCTCCGGTCTGCCGCGCCGGGCCAGGGGAGACGAGCTGCTCCGCTTCCTGCTGACCCTGACGGCGGGCGGCCTGACCTCGGACGAGGCGCACGCGCTCTGGCGGGACGAGGCCTGGCCGGCTCGCGAACGGTACGGGATCACGGTCGCCGGCGACCGCGCGTGGGCGTGGCTGGACGACCCCGCGGGGCCGCACACCTGGCCGCTGCCGTGACGCGCCCGCGCCAGGGGCGCGGGGAACTGCGCGGCCGGCCCCCACCGGCCCGCGGCTTGTGACCTTCTGCTTAGCCCCGCCTGATCGTGATCGTCGTCCAGGCGCCCACGTGCACCCGGTCGCCGTCCTGGAGCGGGACGGGGACGAACGGCTGGATCGGGTCCTCGGCGCCGTTGACCGTCGTGCCGTTGGTGGAGTTCTGGTCGACGACCGCCCAGCTGCTGTCCGGCTGCTGCACGAGCACCGCGTGCTGGTGCGAGACGCCCGGGTCCTCCGGCGGCACCGACAGATCGATGTCCGGGGTGTCGCCGGTGGAGTGGCGGCGACGGCCGATCGTGATCTGGTTGCCGCTGAGCGGACGCTGCTGTTCCGGCGAGTACGCGGGCAGGTTCAGCCCCGCGGCCTCCGGTCCCGAGCGCTGCATCATCGCCATGAAGTACTCACGGTCGGGCCCGATCGTGATGCTCCACGACGACGACTGCTGTGGCTGCTGCGGCGGCTGCTGGTACCCGGCGGGTGCCTGCGTCGAGCCGGCCGGCGGATAGCCGTAGCCCCCACCGGGTCCGGACGGGCCGCTGGGACCACCGGGGCCGCCGGGTGCGGGCGGGCCGCCGGGGCTGCCGGGCGACGGCGGTGAGATCACCCAGTCGTCCGCGCCGCCCCCGAAGGACGGACCGCCCGGCGCCTGCGGGCGCCCTGTCTCCGGCGGATACGCGGTCTCCTGCTGATAGGAGGGCGGTCCGGACTGACCGGGCTGACCGGGCTGACCGGGAGGACCGGACTGGCCGGGCTGCTGGAACCCTTGAGGGCCTCCTGGGGCTCCGGGACCGCCTTGGTTTCCAGGGCCATTGGGCCCGCCGGGGCCGTTGGGGCCACCGGGACCGTTCGGGCCGCCGTACCCGCCCTGCCCGCCGGGCCCGGGCCCGCCGTACCCGCCGGGGCCCCCGGGACCGGGCGGCGGCGGTACCGGTCGTGAAGGATCACCGGGGAAGCCCGAGGGGTCCTCGCCGAACGGCGGGATCGGCTCCGCGGGCCGGTTCATCTGCGAGGGCCGGGAGCCCTGGTAGTCGAAGCCGCCGTGGGTCGGTCCCGACTGCCCGGGAGGCGGCTGCTGCTGGAAGCGGAGCGCCGGATTCTGTCCGCCGGGGCCCGCGCCCGGGCCGCCGGGGCCGGGCCCACCGGGACCCGGACCGCCCGGGCCCGGCC